>NZ_AXCA01000001.1:0-97552 GCF_000475415.1 Halomonas sp. PBN3
CGTGGCTGGTGAGGGTGCGGCAACTGGCGCGGAACTTTATGTTGGGCATGGCACTGTCTGGGTGAATGGCGATAATGGCTATATTGCCATGCAGGTCAGTGGGTTAGAAGTGCTTCCGGGGGCCGGTCTCACGGATTCAGGTAGCAGAGAACTCGATAGGCATCGTGAACAGAAATTGGATTTGCGTGATACAGTGCGTTTCGAGGTGTAATGAGACGCATAAGAAATGTTCGTGCAGAATCATTGCCTTGGGGGAAAATATAACTTAATGCATCTGCGAAGTGATCACTGTACAAAGCAGGGTTGCATATTATCTGAATCTGGTCATCCAAGAAGGCGGCGTCAATCGGACGGACAAATCGCTCGGGCTCTTGTGACTTGCGGTTGGAAAGTGTTTTAGCAAGGTCTGATTTTATTACTCTGCTACCATCAGTTTTTTGAGCGTCGAGATAGTCTTGACCATATGCCTCGGTCAGTTTTGTATCAATGAGCCTCCGAAGCCAGAGTTCAAGCCCTTCGATTGCACGCTTGCAGCCATCCCGCATTTGAGTTTCTGATATTGTGTGAAGTGGCATGTTTATGTATACTCCCTCGGGTCGTCAACTACCTCACCTAGTCTATCTGGTGTAGTTTGAAGTTCAGCATTCGCCAGAAACGGACGTGTAGCGCGATCTGGCATATGCCAACAGGTAGAAGCGCCCAGATGACCCTTAGCATTGCTAAGCAACAGAAGTCCAAGCACAACCACTTATTAACGGTTATCTTGGAACCCCCGCCGGATCCATGCAATTACAAAACCAAGCAAGTACAAGATGATAACGGGACCCACCCAACCCAAAAAGCCATAGCTTATAACCTTTAGTCTAGTAGACTGATGTTCTTGAAGCACCTGCTCGTGCTCCATGTATGCCGGAGAGAAATTGACTGGGACGTTTAGCGTGCTGTTAATGTCACTGACAAAGGTTTCATATGAATCGGCCAACGGCCCTTCGCCCTCACTTAGAAAACGACGAACCCTCGCTTTAGCCAAAATTAGATTCTGGCGCTCTTCAAGGCTCAAGTCCGCTTTTCTTTCACTATGATACTGATCAAGAATGCCAATTGTGCTTTGAGAGCGCGACATGTCCGCAGCATTTTTCGGATTAACATCTACCAAATATATCATAGCCACAACCACACCTGCGTATAGCACAGAAGATGCGATCCATAGCCTATGCCACCCATTGAGACGCCTCACTCTCTTAGCCCCCAAGCACTACTCAGAATGCGCACTCTTTTTTGACTGAGCTTGCCAGCCACTTAAAATCAAAAAAATACACGATGCCTAAGTTTTGTCGAAACTCTTTGATCCACTCTAGTGAAAATAGCATAGAAAAATAATACCAACAATATGCTGGCTTCTTTTTTGGGAAATTCGGCTGGTGTCATGGGGTAATGATTAACGCTTATCCACATCGGCCAAAGTTCTTCTTTCGGCCAGAAGAAGACGACCAGAGAGTCCTCATATAACGACAACAGCACGCGCGGGGGAATTTTAGCACCTCCCCGATCAGCCCGATCGCCTAGCGTAAAGCGACCTAGTTAATCTGCTTGTTAAGCTCAACTGCTATCTCTCGCTCATCGAGCTTAGTAGAATATATAGGGAAGGATTTACCTATAACACGCAACAACATTTCTCGCATATGATCAGATGTTCTGAGGCCCAAGTGGATTCCAGTGATCCTTCCGGAAACGCAGAAAAAATCCTCATCCGATATTATCCGATATTCCTTTTCATACTCCCAGTGCTTGCTTTTTATCCTCAGTACCTCGTATGATTTAGGTGAAGTCAAAAGAGAGCAAGAAAACTCTCTTAACTGATCAACATAATCGACCTTATACAAAAACTTCGCATCCACTTCCAACTCTATTTCAATTGCTATTCCGGTATGGCCACCCGCGTAATGGGACCACATACGCACGTCAGATTTTTCTCCAGAAAGACTGCACACCCGTGTTCCACCAGGAATAGGAAGCTCAGATATTGATTGTGGCTTCTTAACGGTGCGGTGGCCTCCGAGTGGTGCAAAATTCAGAGGGCCACTATTAAGTGAGCCGCCAATATGCATAACTGATAGAAAAACCCCTTCAAAGGGATCATTGAGTTTGTTATATGCTGCACAATGCAATCGCTCATTTAACAGTATATCGAGCGTGTATTCGATGTTGGCAAGCGAACGAAATTTATAGAGTTTCATAGGCATTTAACATAGATAAATTCGCCAAGAGTGTTCTCAGCAAGGTCGGCACTGGGTCGGCAACTGCATCAACCACCACAACAGCATAGCCAAAAGTTCTCGATCCGGCCAAAAGCGGACAATCATAATTCCCTAAAATAGAAATTCGGAAAACATCCATTACCCTTAATTAATAATGACAGAAGCATTTTGGGCCATCCTAGAGATTTGACCCTAGGAGAGCGCCCCATGAACACTCCCTCTGAAAAACATCACTCCCCGTGGAACAAGGGCAAGCTGGTTGGCCAAAAGCACCCGCTCCGATTGAAAGACGTTTGGGCTATTCGTGTCAGGCTTCAACTCAATAATAGACAACGTGACTTGGCGCTGTTTGAACTAGCCATTGATAGCAAGCTAAGAGCCTGCGATTTGGTCGCATTGCATGTCCGAGACGTCTCTCACGGAGATATGATATCTTCCCGA
The DNA here is from genome assembly GCF_000475415.1 of Halomonas sp. PBN3. Lineage (NCBI taxonomy): Bacteria > Pseudomonadati > Pseudomonadota > Gammaproteobacteria > Oceanospirillales > Halomonadaceae > Halomonas > Halomonas sp. PBN3. The sequence continues at coordinate 2,700 of NZ_AXCA01000001.1, forward strand.
GCCATCGTAATGCAGAGAAAGACCCAAAGACCGGTCCAATTCGAGATAACCGAAAAGACTCGTAGCGCACTACGCCAGTGGATCAAGAACGAAAGCCTTGGAATGGATGATTTTTTATTTCCGAGTCGAAAATCGAGACAGCTTCATTTATCTACCCGTCAGTATGCTCGGATAGTAAAGAACTGGGTGACATCCATTGGTTTGGACTCATCTTCTTATGGGACTCACTCACTCCGGAGAACGAAAGTCACGATCATCTACCGTCAAACCAAAAACTTGAGAGCGGTGCAACTTCTCCTTGGCCATACGAAACTGGAGAGCACTGTCAGATATCTTGGAATAGAAGTCGACGATGCGTTGATCATGGCCGAACAAACTGATGTCTAGCTGCAAGGTGCCGGGAGAGTATTCGACACCAAGAAGGTATGACAATGCGCCTCGGCGAAACGCGTCGCCGAGGCGCTACTGGCAGAGATGCACTTCAGCGGTGATCAGTCATCATGGCCCAGTTGCAGGGCCACAAAGTAAGCACGGCCCTCTCGGTTGAGCAGCACAGGCACTGCTCGGTCATCCGGCAGGCTGGTTAGCATCTCCTTCAGCTGTTGTGGACCCTCTACCGGCTGCTGGCCCAATCTGACCAGCACATCGCCGGGGCGGATACCGGCGGCAGCGGCGTGGCCGGTCGGGTCGACCTTGGCGATGCGCACCCCGTGCTCGAGACCGAGCCGGCGCTTCTCCATCTCGGTTAATGGCTGGACCGCGATGCCGAGTCGAACCGAGTCGCCATCGGATTGCTCGGGGCCGGCATTCGGCCACTCGCCGACTTCCACCGTAATGGTCTCGCGCTGGCCATCGCGCAACACAGAGAGCTCAACGTCTTCGCCAGGCGCAGTCTCACCGATCAGGCGCGGCAGGGTCGTGGAGCGGTCCACTTCCTGGCCGTTCACTTCGAGGATGACGTCTCCTGCCTGAAGGCCACTGTCCGCCGCGGGGCCGCTGGGGTCGAGTTCGGCGACCAAGGCACCCTCGGCCTGCTCCATGCCGAAGGATTCCGCGAGGTCCTTGGACACCGGCTGGATGCTGACGCCGAGCCAGCCGCGGCTCACGTAACCCTCTTCGCGAAGCTGGTTGGCGACATCCAGTGCCACGTCGATGGGGATGGCGAAGGAAAGGCCCATGTAGCCGCCGCTACGAGTCAGGATCTGGGAGTTGATGCCCACGACCTCGCCATCCAGGTTGAAGAGCGGCCCGCCCGAGTTGCCCGGGTTGATCGCCACGTCGGTCTGGATGAAGGGGACGTAGACGTCCTGGGGCAGCGTGCGGTTGATGGCGCTGATGATCCCGGACGTCACAGAGTGATCGAAGCCGAAGGGGGAGCCGATGGCGGCGACCCACTGGCCGACCTTGAGGTCGGTGGATTCACCGAGCTCGAGGGTAGGAAGATTGTCCGCCTCGACCTTGAGGACCGCCACGTCGGTCTTTTCATCGGCACCGACCAGCTCCGCCTCGAGCTCACGGCGGTCGTTGAGGCGCACCAGGATCTCGTCGGCCTCCTTGACCACGTGGGCGTTGGTCATGATGTAGCCGTCTTCATCGAAGATGAAGCCGGACCCCAATGACTGGCGTGGCGTATCACCTCGGTTGGGTGCGCCATCAGGTGGCATCGGGATGCGGTCGCCGAAGAAGTGGCGGAAGATCTCCGGCACCTCCTGCCCACCAAATTGCCGAGAGGACGTCATGGACCTTTCGACATCGCGGGAGGTGGAGATGTTGACCACGGCCGGCGCGGCCTTGTCGACCAGCTCCGTGAAATCCGGCAGTCGTGACTCGGCAAGGGCTGGCGTTGCCACAAGCAACAGCAGGGCCAGGCTCATCAGCCAGGAGAGCGAATGGCGCTTGGGTATCACGATGGGCTCCTGTCTTTCGAGTGCATGAAACATGACAGCGCCCTTGATACAGCGACCACGTGGCAAAGTTCCTTACCCGAAACCAACCCTGGCCTGCGACGGCTTCGCTCAGACCGTCAGCACGGCATTGACCAGCCAGCCGTTGTAGACCACCAGGCCCAGCAGCAGGGCGCTGGCCTCGATGCGATTGATGCGCCCTTCGCCGCGGAACCCATAGCCCATGACGAACAGGCTCACAACCATGGCCATCATCACCGGCCAGTCACGCAGCATGATATCTACTGAAAGGGCCTCCATCGGCGCGATGACACCGGCAATGCCTACCACCGCCAGCAGGTTGAACATACAGGAACCCACGACGTTGCCCATGGCGATATCGTGTTCTCCCTTGCGTACCGCGGCGATCGATGACGCCAGCTCGGGCAGGGAGGTACCGAGGGCCACGATGGTCAGGCCGATGATCAGGTCGCTCACACCCAAGGCACTCGCCACGGAGACGGCCCCCCACACCAGCATCCGCGAGCTCACCAGTAGCAGTGTCAGGCCGACCACCAGCCAGACGATGGCCCGGCCGAGCGTCATGGCATGTGAGGCAAGCTCCTGCTCGGTCTCCGCGGCCAGCGGGTCATCCTTGCCACGCAGTGCCGTCCAGATCGTCCAGCCCATGAGACCGAAGAACCCGAGCAGCAGTAGCAAGGATTCCAGTCGGCTGAGCTGTCCGTTCCAGAAGAGTGCCCCGGCCACGGCCCCAAACAGCAGCAGCAGCGGCAGTTCACGGCGAATGATCGTCGAGTGGACGGCGATCGGCACGATCAGTGCCGTCACTCCGATGATCAGGCCAATGTTGTAGATGTTGGATCCTAGCGCATTGCCGAGGGCCAGGTCGGGGTTGCCATCCAGGGCCGCCATAATGGATACCACGATCTCCGGTGCCGAGGTGCCGAACCCGACGATCACCATGCCAATTACCAGAGATGGCAGTCCGAGATGTCCGGCCACAGCCGCGGCACCCTCGACGAAGCGGTCGGCACTCCACAGGAGCAGCACGATCCCCAGGATGATGGCCAGAATTGGTAACAGCACAGCGTCTCCTCAATGGTCGCGAGTGGCATGACAGCGTCCCGTCAGATGCCGATGTCTTCGTCGTAATCATGGTCGGCGTGGCGAATCAGTTGGCTATCCTCATCACAGTCGGGGTCATGCACGAAGGTGCGCGTGACATCGACCTCCCCCAGGCTCTGGATAGTGCGACGCCCGAGCAGCACGGGATAGTTCATGTCATCGCGATCCTCCAGGCTGAACTGCTCCTCATGGAGGGTCTGGCCCATGCAGATCGTCATCAGTACCACGGGGCGACGATCCTCCCCACCGGCGCCACTGACCAACAGGTTACGAAATACCTCACGTTCGAAGGTGCGTGATACTACCTCATCCGTGTCCTCATCCTCGACTTCGACGGTGAAGCGCACCCACTCCTCGCCGTCACGTTCGAATGTCTCGATCTCTTCGGCTTGCATCGAGGAAGTGAGCGCACCGGTGTCCAGTTTTACCTTAACCTCGGCCCCCCAGGGTTCGACGGTGGCGGTCTCCACCCAGCCATAGGTCGCCGCGTCTGCACCCATGGCGGCGGTGGCCAGCCCTCCGGCGACAACCAAGATCGTTGCATAACATGCTGATTTTAAATATTTCATATCTAGGCTACTCCTTGCTATAGAACGGTATGCCGCCCTGCGGCTTAGGGCCTTGTGCCAAGCCCCTCCCTGACCAGGTCACTACAGTGAAGTTCCGGATCCCGATAAGTTGGTATGAAGGCAGGACTGGAGGATCCTGAGTGAGGCCGTCAGAATAGCGCCGCAGACCCACCTTGGAGCACCCATGTGAATATCCTGATGTTCACCAACACTTTCCTGCCGATTGTCGGTGGCGTTAGCGAGTCAGTGCAGCGCCTAAAGCGACAGTTGCAGGGGCAAGGGCACAGGGTATTGCTGGTAGCGCCGAAGCTGGAGGGCCAGCCGAAAGAGGAAGAGGGCGTGATCCGAGTCGCCGCCGTTCAGAACTTCAATGGCAGCGACTTTTCCTTGCCGGTGCCGATTCCCGGACAGCTGTATGACGCCATCGAGGCCTTCGAGCCCGATATCGTGCATTCCCATCACCCCTTCCTGCTGGGCGATACAGCCTGTCGCGCCGCCGAGACCTATGGAGTGCCGCTGGTATTCACGCACCACACCCTCTACGAATACTACACCCACTATGTGCCAGGGGACTCGCCACGGATGCAGCGCTTCGCTACCTCCCTGGCGACGCAGTACACCTGGCTGTGCGATGCCGTGATCGTCCCCAGCGAGAGCATTCGTCAGCTGCTTCTCGAGCGCGAGGGCAACCCAGCCATCAGCGTGGTGCCCAGTGGCGTCGCAACGGCACGGTTTGCCCAGGGGAATCGGTGCTACTGGCGTGAGCGTCTCGGGATCCCTCAACAGGCCTACGTGATTGGGCACGTAGGTCGCCTGGCTCACGAGAAGAATCTGGCTTTTCTTGCCGAGGCGGTTAGCCAAGCCCTCCAGGCTTGCCCGACGGCTCATTTCCTCGTGGTGGGTGAAGGTGCGGCTCAATCCAGCATGGTCAACATTGCTAACTCACGGGGCGTTTCCGACCGCCTGCACTTCACCGGTCGACTGCAGGGCCAGGGACTGATCGACGCCTACCACACCATGGATGTCTTTGCCTTTGCTTCCCACAGCGAGACCCAGGGGATGGTGGTGGCCGAAGCCATGGCCGCCGGCCTGCCGGTCGTGGCGGTGTCGGCCCCCGGCATCCGCGAGGTGGTGATTGATGGCGACAACGGTCGTCTGCTTGACAGTGACGATGTCGAGGCGATGGTCGATGCCCTGGTGAGCCTGCAGGAACCCCGGCGCCGTCTTCCTCTTTGCGAGTCTGCACTGGTGACGGCCGCGACCTATGATGAAGCCCGTTGTGCCGAGCGGTGTCTTGCCGTGTATCGGCAGGTCATTGCTCAAGGTGGCCCCTTAACCCACGCCGACGATGGCGGATGGGACCGGATACGCAGCCGACTGGGCGCCGAGTGGCACATGCTGTGCTACCGGGGCCGTCTGCTCAAACGCCTCGTGCGGTCGGAACTGAGTGAGCATGGCCCCGCCTGGTTGCCGGAAAACAGCGAAGGTGCCCCAACACCTATCGGAACGGTCGACAGTGACGTCGATACTGGATCGGATCGCTGATTGGGGGGTTCAAGGCACTTTTCGTCAAACCCAGAAAAACGCCTTACCACCGCAGTCAGGAAACATTAAGCAGGCTATAGGGTGCCTCGCAGGCGTGCCGCTCGTCGCGTTCGTCGATGCTGCCGAGGGCATAGTTGCGGTCGTTGTCGTAGGCCACGAAGAGTCGGTCGTGATCCAGCACCGCGAGCCCTTCCGCCTTGTGCTCGAACTCCAGCGGTAGACCCACCGGCGTGGTCACAAGCGTCGGGCGACGCCCGGCACGGAAGTCCTCCAGGCCGACCTCCCACAGGTAGCCACCAATATGCTCCTCGCCATTCGCCTCGACCTCGTAGCTATTCAGCAGGTAGAGGCGTGCGTGGTAGGGGTCGTACTCCAGGCTTGAGAGGCCACAGTCATAGCGCACCGCGGGGTCATCACCAGGCTCGAAGGCATAGAGTTCGCGGAGCTGGTCGATGAACACCAGGTTGCCGCCCTCGCTGATCTCGTAGTGGGCCCCCACGACCCGGCTCACATAGGCGAAGTCATCGTGGGCACGCCCCTGCTCACGCACCCCGAACAGCAGCAGGCCGTCGCCCCGCTCCCCGGGGATGGCGGCGAGCCCCTCGATCTTGTAGTAGGGAAAACCGATGGCATGATCGAGCTTGCTTCGCAGCTCCAGCGAGCCCTCCACGCCATCCCGCGGGTCCGGGTCCACCACCTGCACCCGCTCCGGCTCGCCCAGCGGCCAGATCAGCAGGTGGTTGTAGTCGTTGAGGGCGTGGCTCTCCGCATCGATACGATCGAACCCCGTGGTGGCCAGCACGTGGCGGCCATCGGCGGTGAGGGCCAGGTCCTCGTACTTGACCGCCTGCTTGATCAGCGGGGTGGTGAAGTACTCGAGCCGACTGTCGTCGGGCCCCTGGGGCGTCATCGGCACGGCAAACACTGCCGAGCGCGCCTCGCCGGGGATGGGCTTGTCGCTGGCCAGTATCAGCCGCTCGCCGTCGAAGAGCACCGCGGACACCTCGGCATTGACCAGCTTACCTTTCTCATCCCGCAGACCAGCTGTGAAGCAGTGGATCGTACCTTGCTGCAGAATTCTGGCGCTCGTCATGGTGGAGGATCCTCCTGGATATCGGGGGGCAAATGAGAGCTTACTAGGCCTATGTGCGAGGGTCGAACGCTCAGCGCATCAGGATGGTGACGGTGCTGTCGTTTTTTCCGGCGTCGCCAGGTAGAGGGGGTAAGAGAGCTGCTAGACTGGAAGCGAGCCTGCTTGCTCTACAGGCGCTGGCGACAACCACGTTACCGAGGAGCGAAAAATGGGATCCAAAGACGAGAGAGACGTAGAAAAAGGTTACCCAAAGGCCGACTTCGTGGCCAAGCTACGTCGACTGGCGGATGCCATCGAGAATGGGGAACGCTTCGACATTCAGATTGCCGGCGAGCGCATCTATGTTCCCGCCAGAGCCGAATTCACCATCGAACACGAACGGTCGGATAATGAAGAAGAGATAGAATTTCAGATTAAATGGAAAAATCAATAGACCAGTGTATCTAATAGGATCGCCACCTCTATCTCAGCGACAGGATGAAGGAACTGAGTGGATCACTTGAGCCAAAAACACCAACTCGGGCCGCACTCCCCCGATTTCACTTTCTCAAAAGTGGAGTCATAGATGTCGAAGGCACCAACCGACTGTGCTATGTAGAGCTGCTCAGCCAGTTAAGCCTGACCTTAAATTGATCAGCTTCTACTGACGGATGATTTCGGCCAAAAGCTGTCTTTTTGGTGTCACTGATATAGCACCTGAGCTCAAATGTGTGAGGCGATGCCCGCTTTTGCGTCAGCAAAAGTGGGTGGCGCGTCAAACGTCACCTACAACGATTTGTTAGATTTCGGCGGTACGGCGCATGGTGTAATGCCCATTTGTTGACCTGTCGGTGAAATAATTGCCGCGAAGCACGTCATTTGATTCTTGGCTGACCTTGAGAATGGCTGCTCCTATGTGAGGGTCCTGCTTTTTTGCCGCACCAGCAGTACTTATGTTTCTGTAGATGTAATACAGGCCAGGACGCGAAGATTGGGCGTCTTTATGGGGAGTGACCATCAATGTCTCAGACTCTGATTCGTCCGAAGACAGTTCGATACTTAACTTCAAAAGACTCTGTTTGATGAAAGCAGTCGCAATCTTCTCGCCAGTTTTGTTACCCCAGTTCCAATGAATATCAACCGTCCACTTACCGTTGAGATCGGGGAAGACCCAGTCGTTTAGCTTAGGAATCCACTGCCACACTGCCCTCCACCCGCCTATTGCTATGCCCAGCAGTACTAAATTCAGAATAGCCACGCCTTTTAAAGCCGTTTCAAATGATGCGAGCCCAGATGCTCCAACCAGCAAGGAAATTAGCACCACAATACCCGCGTAAAGGCCGGCGATCCAAGCGATCAACTTTGTTATCGGTAGTAGATTAATCAACGGGAAGACCACCTTCAAAAACCAAGATTCCGCCTCTTTCGCTCAGAAGGCCAGTGCACACAACCCCCTCGATTAGCGACCCTAATCTAGCTGCCATGTACCGAGAACCTACATTTACACTACCAATAAACTCTCGACATTCTGCAGCAGGAAAAGGTGCGAAATACTGATTTCGCTGCATCAACTGCCACTGTCCAGAAACGATTTGGAATCCATCATGACAAGGCCGGCTGTATAAACTGCATTCGGCAATCTGCTCGGCAAGATCCTGTTGAGCAGGAAAATCGGCATCAGTACAAAGTGAAACAATAGGCAGACGCTCTAAATTTTCCGTTACAACAACTCCAACGCCGCAGAACTCCTCGTTTGGGATGGAGTCACGGACTCTCAGCAGCAGGCTTCTTAATCGTTTGGGTGGGGTCATCGACAATCCTTTATACGAAATCTAGCGGCTGCGCGCAGCGGTAGGTTTGTGGGCTGTATTGAAACATACCAGCCCGACTGACGCCACTGGTTAGGCATCCTGCAAGCGGACACCAAATTGAGTCTCACTTTAAAGCCTTTTGAAGTCGGTATGCGTGTTCGAGGTTCTACGTTTTCTAAGTTGAAACTTTTAATCAGGATTTCAGCATTATCAACTCGCTTCAGCGTGTCGTGCTCCCTGCGCCCTCATTTCACACCGTAGCTGCTAGGTATTGTCTTGCCTAAACGATCCTTACCCAATCGTCTATGACCTCCCAGCGCTTTGGTGCGTCGCCCGAGGATGTGTACACGGCCACACCCTGTGCTCCATCATCAGTGCCTTGGATCACCATCACCATGCAGCTCAATCTGAAATCTGATCGTTGCACCATTTTGGATATGGTGCTGAGATCTTCGGATGATGCCGTAGGGTGGGTCTGAGGGTGGGTATGCCAGTCACCACAGTAGTAAAGCCCTCGTCCCCGCTGCTTCTTAATCTCGCGTTGAGCGCAGTCTGGTTTGGATCGATAGCCGAAGCGTGTACGCAAGTCACCTAGGTAAGGACCGGTGGCCACCTTGATCTCTAATATCCCGTCCTTCAGATGTCCAAAGAGTTGCCCACCAGCTTCTAGCTTCCAGAGCCGGTTCTGTATGTACCTAGCCATATAATCCAGCGCACTCTTCCTCAGCACGATGTGCTGAGCAGAGGTAGGCAAATGCGCCCTAATGATTGGTTCCATCGTCATTTTTCCCAAGCCCTTGAGATTTCACAATGACTCCGATCAAAGAGCTCAGATGGTACTCCGCCGCGCTCGATTACTATGTCTCTATTACCCAACCACATTCGATTCGTCGATTGGGGGACCTTGCCCAATATGACATCAATTATGAGGCGTTGGGCCATTAACACCGTGCTGGACATGTCGACTGCATCGTAGGGATGGAATGTTACCCCGCAGCCAGCCTCACCTAGTACGACATTTTTTTGGCTCCAACCGTGTGTTAGCCGACCGAAGTAAAAGCCATCGGCATCCAGGCCCTCGCTGAAACGATCTCGGCCAATCAAGGCTACCGCATGGCCCGCGAGTGCGAATTCTTCGGTCCACGTCCAAACACGGGTAGGCGGGTGTTCTATAGTGTCTATCCAGTGGTCTATTGCTAGTTCGGCTGGCAGGTCGAGTCCAGCCAACACCAAAACGTCACATTGGGCCAAACCTTCAAGATCTCCGGGCTTCAAATTTTGGAAGGCTCTGGTATGCGGCTGCACATCCCGAACATGGGGAAAGTCCCTTCGGATCTGTGCAGATATAGCGTCAGCTTTTAGCCATCCGAGCCACTCACTACCAAGCACATGTCGGCCAAGGTTTTGCGGCCTGATTTCGTCGTAGTCCACTAGGGTTAGGGAATCAACACCTGCTTGAGCAAGGCCGCGTGCGAGGAATCCGCCGATGGCACCACATCCAACAATCCCTACTGAGGCTGTCCGGAGGCGATCAAGGGTTATGTTTGAGTCACGACCATGCACCCAGAACGGGTCAATTCTCTCAATCGACAGGGGCACAATAGCCTTGGCGAAGAATGTGTTCGCAACAAAACGTGCAGGTCGTGGACTTGACTTGCGAAACCCCTTCTTCAGAAACTTCGCGCTTGCGCCGCTGATGCTTGCAGCTGCAAACATCGGTGCCCCATTTATCATGAACCCCATTACTAACGGCAAGTCATATCCAGCACGCACGTGACGTTCAATGTGCTCACGCCCCACCAAATTGATAATGTCTCGCCCCTTGACGGGATACTGGTCTGGTGTAGGAATCTGCGCCGGCCAGACAACACGGGTGGTTAGCAGGGCTTCAGCTTTTATTCCAGCATTTTTGAGCCACGAAGAAAGTTCACTAGGGTCATCAGCAAAGATGATTTGTCCAGTCCTCGCTGAATGATAGTAGATATCGCGGTCATTCGAACGGGGTGAGAGCAGCGCATAGCAGTGAGGCTCCTTGGAGCCAATCTGCTGCGACCAGTACGAGAGGAACTCACGACGAAATTCTATGGTACGTGCTTCCGAGTCCATGGCTAGTACGTCCACGGCGTGCTGAAGCATTGTCAGCACTCGTGGGCCCACGTGAGCGGAGTATTTGGTGGTCGTCAAGCACAGCACACCATCTCGCTCTATATGAGGCCAGTGCGGCGCGTTATCCATGACTGCCTGCGGAGCAACTACCCGCGGCTCAGAGAGGGGAAAGGCATCATCAATAGTGAGGAAAACGTAGTCGACAGACGGATGCTGTAGATAGCCCTTCGGTAGGTCTACTCGCCAGGTAGCCGCGCAGTGCAGCCGCCTCGGAATAAGACACTGCTCACCATCGCGTATTCGCCGCCAGCCACCAGGACTTGCGAACTTTAGTGCGGCTTCAATAGCTCGCACTTGTTTTGACTGGAAGTTCAGAGCTTAGCTCCCCCAACCGTAACGCCCATTGCCGTCATCGCGGGTATCCGTCTTGCTCTCCGTCGCTACGAAGAAGGTCTTAGCGTCGGTGCCTGAATTACGTGGGTCAGGTAGATTGCCAAAATAGGTGGTGTTAAACACGCTGTCCCATGCATCCCGCGCTTCGTTGCGGGTACAGTCATCTTTCTCAAGTGTTGCCAAAATTTCGAGAGCATCGGACATGCAGTTCCGGAAAAAAGTCACCTTCTCATCACCTTCCTTGGCCAGTTCAGTTGCATTTACCGGGTGCTCGACCTTCGTAGATGTCGCCAAGCGGGAGTTGATCACCTTCCAAGTTTCGAGCAATGCTTGGTCGTCTCGGTTCTTGAAGGGCCTGAACTCGTCTACTACAAGTCTGGTGAGGGCAATTCCACTAGCAGTCTTGTTTTTCCACTCTTTGCGGCTTCTAGCAAAAGCTTTAGTTAAGCGAACAACATGCCTCATCTGTAATCCGTCAACACCATCTTCACCATTCAGTTGGCTGATGGCATTCCTAAACCACTGGGTGACGGCGCGAGCATCAGAGACCTGCCACATGTTGCCGCTAGCCAGCTCGTATATTTCCTTCTCTTTATCCATGCCTTCATCTTGAACCTGGATCCGATAGACCGGCATATCGATGTGATAGCCGGCCTGATACTCTTGGCGAACACAGTTATTATGAACCTCAGCAGGACTCGCAAATCTGAGGTCGTACGATAATGCGTCGCACACTCTTTGACGCGCCTGTAATGGCGTCAAATCAACGCCGTCGCCATTTTTCAGGTCATTGGGAAGAAAGTACACGCCATCGTCGATATCGTAGTCGCAATCTTCATCCTGGATCATGGTCCTCATCTGATAAGAGCCTTGCGAAGAGACTATTTTGGGTTGAGCATGATCATTATTATTCAATCCATTCTTTAGGCGGATGCGGCCGTTATCGCGCCTTTCCCTCATATCCTTACGATCCTTGTCACGCAGTGTGACTTTTTCGCCATGATACTTTGACATCTCACTGCTGCAATCGAAAACGCTCATTTCATTTCCTCACCTCGTTGAACTGCGTACCCTTCTGAAAGAGCAGCACGAAAGGCCTCCAGCTTCGAGCCCGGCTCATTAGATTTTGCCCAAGCGAAATCGACATCAGATATGGCCTGCCGCCGCAACGCGTTGAGCACAACAGGCCTGGCGTCGTCCATATTCTTCAGGTAAGCCAGCAGTTGCTCGGATGGACATTGGGCGGGCAATCTGTATGCAAAGTTGTCTGGTCCGCGAACAGTTGTGATCTTGTTGCTGATGTAGTCGTAACCGACCGCCTGTGCGTTGAGGCTGGTCTCGATGGCGCGCAATCCGCCCTTCCAGCCGACAGCACCACGGTAGCGCTGAGCGTCAGAAATCTCCTCACCCCCTTGGGCCGGCAGCGATCCCAGCATGAAAAGGTGGATAGGACGCTCATTTTGCCCAGTGCTTGCCAGAATCTCGCTAGCCTCAATCGCGCCTAAAGCCCCCGGGTTGTTAGCCCACAATCCACCGTCTGTATAGACGACTCTCGCACCGCTGCCAGGCTCTTGGAGTTCCGCCAGTGCGCGTAGAATCGGCGCCGCGCTGGTTGCCATGCATGCATCGACTAACGTGCGTTGGTCATCTCGACCGTTTAATCGTTCAAGGTGACGGGTCTTAAAGACTACTGCAGCGTGGCGCGCCATATCGATAGCAGGGATGGCCAACCGGATGCCGCGCTTTTCCTGGATATTTAAGAATGTGGTTTCACCCAAAGTTTCTTGCAGGGCCTCCCTGAGGGCGTTCTCACCATGCCTCGTGCCGCAGCCTAATGCTCTAATGATCCCCCCGATAAAGGGCCACGTCCTTAGCCGTTGATAAGGAAATATCTGAGACCCGTGCTCGGCGTAAAGAGCTTCCACATCCTTTAAAGGCCTTCCCGCGGCCAATGCGCACGCGACGATCCCCCCCGTGCTCGTCCCTGCGATCAAATCAAAACAGCGGCCGATATCAACAGGCGGCTGATCCACCCCAGAAACATGGCTGGCGAAGTGATTAAGGTAGGCAGCTTGATATATGCCGCGCATTCCTCCCCCGTCTAGGCAAAGCACTCTAAAAGGCGCCATAGTTCTCCTACATTTTAATTCCCCGAGTGGGGCAGTCATCACAACCTTTAATCCCAGAAACTTGGCCAATCTTCAGAGAGCAGCCCAATGCCGGCCCGAGAGGAGATCGAGCTCAATGTCCGCTAAGGGTCGTGAGCTGACATACCACCGGAACCAGTAAAGGGCTTTTACATTGGCGGGTATGAGGTTCCATTTCGCATTCCCTTGCTATGCCTAATCCTCAGTCAGGTTAGCAGTATCATGCTGAGCCTGCTCGCGACCTTCGTGGTGCATGGGCTTGGCAGGCCGCGCCTCCTGCTTGATACTGTATAAATATCAGGTATCGGAAGGAGCCCACCATGCCACACGCCAAATTCACCCCCGCGGATCCGGCACCGCCGCCTATGGCATTGCCACACCCCCTCGCGCGGACGCGGGCCGGGATCTCTGGCTTCCCGAGCCCGGCCCAGGACTACGAGGGGCGGACCCTGGACCTCAACGAGCGCCTGGTGAAGCGACCCTCGGCCAGCTTCTTCATGACCGTCACCGGCGACAGCATGGACTCCCTGGGTATCCACGACGGCGACCTGCTGCTGATCGATCGTTCTATCGAACCCCGGCCAGGCCACATCCTGGTGGCGCTCGTAGAGGGCGAGATCACCGTGAAGCGCTACCAGCTGAAGGGGCGGCAGCCCTATCTCTGCTCGGCGAACCCGGCCTATCCGCCTATCCCGCTGGAGGACCTCGACTGTCAGGTATGGGGCGTGGTGCGTTCGGTCATTCACGAGTACCCGGTGTAGCCATGATCGGCCTGATCGACTGCAACAACTTCTACGTCAGCTGCGAGCGAGTCTTCCAGCCCCGACTCGAGGGGCTGCCGGTCGGCGTGCTGTCGAACAACGATGGCTGCGTGATCGCCCGCTCCAACGAGCTCAAGGCGCTGGGAGTAGAGATGGGCACTCCGGCCTTCGAGCTGAAGGCGCTGCTGCGGCAGGGGCGCATCCGCCTGCTCTCCTCCAACTACGAGCTGTATGGCGATATGTCGGCCCGTGTTCAGTCTGTGCTGGAGGAGTTCTCCGCCGGCGTGGAGCCCTACTCGATCGACGAGATGTTCGTGCGCTTCGACGGCTTTGGCCACGACCAGCTGCTGGCCCACTGCCGGGAGCTTCACTGCAAGGTGCGGCGATTCACCGGCATTCCGGTGAGCGTTGGGGTAGCCCCCACACGGACCCTGGCCAAGCTGGCCAACCGGGCAGCCAAGAAGGTGCCGGCCTATCGGGGGGTATGCGTGCTATCGGTGGATAGCACCGAGATGGAGAACCTGCTGCGGCATACCGAGCTGGGTGACATCTGGGGTGTGGGCCGCCGGCTGGTGGAGCGGCTGGCTCTGATGGGGATCCGCTCGGCCTGGGACCTCGCGCAGGCCGACCCCAAGGAGATTCGCCGGCGCTTCTCGGTGACCCTGGAGCGCACCGCTCTGGAGTTGCGTGGTATTCCCTGCATCGAGATGAATGACGCCGACGAGCCCCGCCAGCGCATCATGACCTCGCGCTCCTTCGGCAAGCTGACCGACAACCGGGCCGAGATCCACGAAGCGCTGCGCCAGTTCGGCCAGCGCGGTGCCGAGAAGCTGCGTGGCCAGGATAGCCTGGCCCGTGCCGTCTACGTCTTCCTGAAGACCAACCGGCACCGCCCCGACCTGCCACAATATTCGCCGGGAGCCGTGGTCGAGCTGACGCGGCCCACCGACGACAGCCGCGAGGTCCTGCACGCCGTCAACCAGGCCTTCGCTGCCATCTATCGGCCCCACTACCGCTTCATGAAGGCCGGGGTGATGCTGATCGACCTGATCGACGCCAACCGCCAGCAGATGTCGCTGCTGGACACTCCCCAGAACGCTGCGGAGCGCGAACGCAGCGAGAAGCTGATGGCGACCCTGGATGCTCTCAACCAGCGCATGGGGCGTGGCACCGTCAAGCTGGGGATGCCCAGCCCCAACGCGGCCTGGCACCTGCGCTGTGCCAATCGCTCGCCACGGTGGAGCACCCGCTGGCCGGAGCTGCCCAGCGCGAAGGCCAAGTAGCGAAGCGCCTCAGATCTCGACGGCGGTACCGCTAAACACCTCACCATAGCGGCCGATCAGTCCTCTGGGGCCGAGCAGCAACCAGGATCCCCTTTTCCTGACCTGGGTCATTTCTTCGTGGCTGTAGGGCGCCTACCCTTCACTGGCACAACATATGGTGTATATGGATCTATATTTCACCACATATAGTGATACACACAATGAAGGGGTACTCCATGGGAAGCCTGCAGTCCGGCACCGTCAGCGTGGCGTCGACGGTCAACGAATACCTGCAGCGTGCCGACTGGCGCGTCAATGCCAACGCCAACCAGGGCTACTCACTGGGCGGGCTGATCCTCAACGCCTCCGGCAAGTTGATCGCCAACTACTGGCTCGACGAGGTCTACCCCGCCGCAGTGGGTGAGGCCCATCGCGAGGGCGACCTGCATATCCACGACCTGGACATGCTCAGCGGCTACTGCGCCGGCTGGTCGCTGCGCACCCTGCTGGTCGAGGGCTTTAACGGGGTGCCGGGCCGGGCGGAGAGCGCCCCGCCCCGTCACCTCTCCAGCGCACTGGGGCAGATGGTCAACTTCCTCGGCACCCTGCAGAACGAGTGGGCCGGCGCCCAGGCATTCAGCTCCTTCGATACCTACCTGGCGCCCTTCGTGCGTCGCGACCGGCTCGACTACCCGGCGGTGAAGCAGGCAGTGCAGGAGTTCATCTACAACCTCAACGTGCCGTCACGCTGGGGCAGCCAGACGCCGTTCACCAACCTGACCTTCGACTGGACCTGTCCGGCGGACCTGCGCGACCAGGTCCCGGTCATCGGCGGCGAGGAGCAGCCCTTCACCTACGGCGAGCTGCAGGCCGAGATGGACCTGCTCAACCGCGCCTACCTGGAGGTGATGGAGGCGGGGGATTGCCAGGGCCGGGTGTTCACCTTCCCGATCCCCACCTACAACATCACGCATGACTTCGACTGGGAGAGCGACAACGCCGAAAGGCTCTTCGCGCTGACCGCCAAGTATGGGCTGCCGTACTTCCAGAACTTCCTCAACTCGGACCTGGAACCCCACATGGTGCGCTCCATGTGTTGCCGGCTGCAGCTGGACCTCAGCGAGTTGCTCAAGCGCGGCAACGGCCTGTTCGGCAGCGCCGAGCAGACCGGCTCGCTGGGCGTGGTGACGATCAACTGCGCGCGCCTAGGGCATCGTTTCGCCGGCGACCAGGCGGGGCTCTATGCCGAACTGGACCGGTTGCTCGAACTGGGTCGCGACAGCCTGGAGATCAAGCGCGACTGCATCCAGCGGTGGATGGACGACGGCCTCTATCCCTACAGCCGGCGTTACCTGGGGACCCTGCGCAACCACTTCTCCACGCTGGGCGTGAACGGGCTCAACGAGATGGTCCGCAACTTCTTCGAGGACCGCTTCGATATCGCCGACCCCGAGGGGCAGCAGCTCGCCATCGAGCTGCTGGAGCATGTCCGCGAGCGGATGCGGGCGTTCCAGGAGGCCACCGGCCACCTCTACAACCTGGAGGCGACCCCCGCCGAGGGAACCACATACCGCTTCGCCAAGGAGGACCTCAAGCGCTTCCCCGGCATCCTTCAGGCCGGCACACCGCAGGCGCCCTACTACACCAACTCCAGCCAGCTGCCGGTGGGCCACACCGACGACCCCTTCGAGGCCCTGCTGCACCAGGATCCGCTGCAGACCCGCTATACCGGCGGGACCGTGCTGCACCTCTACATGCGCGAGAAGCTCTCCTCGGCCAGGGCCTGCAAGCAGCTGGTACACACCGCGCTGTCCCGCTTCCGCCTGCCCTACCTGACCGTGACGCCGACCTTCTCGATCTGTCCGGTGCACGGCTACCTGGCCGGCGAACACGAGTTCTGCCCGAAGTGCGACGAGGCACTTCTGGCACAGCACGCCTCGGTGTCCGATGCCACGGCCTGAGGCACATCATCCCTCGTCACACCCGACCACCGAGCACAAGGAGCATCATATGCGCCATACCGTCGAGACCCTGCCCACCGAACAGCGCCAGCGCTGCGAGGTCTGGACCCGGGTGATGGGCTATCACCGCCCGGTCAGCCAGTTCAACCACGGCAAGCAGGCCGAGCACCGCGAGCGTCGGCACTTCAGCGAGTCGACCGCCCACGCATAACGCCATCGCCACCCCTGGCGCCCCGTCAAGCCCGGGGCGCCTGCCTGGAAAGTACCAATGACTGATCCCGAACTAAGCCGGCCGCAGCTGCCCGTGGCTGGCCTGACCCCCATGACCACCCTGGATTACCCCGACCACCTGGCCAGCGTGATCTTCCTGCAGGGCTGTCCCCTGCGATGTGGCTACTGTCACAACCCGCAAATGCTCGAACCGAGAAGGGCCAAACCCGATGAGTGGGCGAAGATCGAGGCCTTCCTGGAGACGCGCCAGGGCCTGCTGGAAGGGGTGGTGTTCAGCGGCGGCGAGCCCACATTGCACGCCGACTTGCCGCTGGCCGCCGCGCGGGTTCGCGCCCTGGGTTTCAAGGTCGGGCTGCATACCGCCGGCGTCTATCCCCGGCGCCTGTCGGCGATGCTGCCCCATCTCGACTGGGTGGGGCTGGACGTGAAGGGACCTGCCACGCAGTTCGACGCCATCGTCGGTCGACTCGGCATGGGCGCCGCCCATCAGGAGAGCCTGGCCCAGCTGCTGGCGAGTGGCATCACATTCGAATGTCGCACCACGGTCCACTGGCGCGACTTCGATCTGGAAGACCTGGACGGCCTGGCATTGGACCTCGCCTCACAAGGCGTGGAGCACTATGCCATCCAGGTCGCACGCACGGGGCAGTGCCTGGACGAGGCCTATGCTCGCCCAGTGATGCGGGCCCCCTCGACTGCCGATCTGCAGGCGCTCGTGGAGCGCCTGCAGCCCGCCTTCCGGCGTCTCGAACTGCGTTTATGAAGTACTTGAGGCATGGGCTCTTCTCGGCCAATGGTTCGTACCATGGGCAATTACACGGGACCCTACACCTAGGGGCTAAACACCTAGACTGAAAATACCTTGGCGTCTGGCCCGAGTGGCGGGAGCCACTTCAGCTCATTGGAGATGCACCGCCTCGAAGCGGGCAAGTGCCTCGCCCTCTTCACCGACGAGCGTCAAGTTTTCGCCCTCAACCTGCCAGCTGGTGATGTCGCCGAGCGCATCGAGAAATTCTCTTTCGAGTTCCATCACTTCGCCAGGGCAGGCCATCATGGTGGTGGCAAGCTGACCGAAAGTTAACCGATCGCCGTCGCGTTCATAGTCACCCATCATGCGGTTGCAGCCGGTGGAGCCTGACAGGTGGGCGTCCTCGGAATGCAGCACCAGATGCGCTTCGCGCGCCTCATCGATGGTCACCGCCTGGCGCTCACCCACCAACACCAGCTTCCAGTAGGTATTCTCCAGGGGCTCATTGGCATTATCACCACCCGAGGTCGCATCAAACCCGGCGCACCCGGCAAGAGCCAGGGTGCCGACCAGCAGTGCCGCAAGCGAATACTTCTGTTTCATCGTGGTCACTCCATTGCCATTCATGAGCCTTATCAGGCCACCCGGCGGCATAAGGTTCCGCCACTTGTAATGGAAGATTGAGCCCGCCGAACGCGTCCACCACCTGCACACGATCACGCTTCATCGCTCCACCTCGATCAAGGCCGGATCATCCTCCACCGGCTTGTTGACCCGGTTGCTCACCGGCCAGTGAGTCAGCCGCTCGTGCGGGAGGTGGTGAACCAGGTGGCGGATCGTCTCGCGGTCGGTCAGCTCGGGATCGAGCCAGGGCTCCAGGCTCTGTTGATCCAGGATCAGCGGCATGCGGTCGTGGATCTGTTTGGCAATGCCGCGGGCCGGCTCGGTGATGATGGCGCAGCAGGCGGTGTCATCGTCTAAGGGCGCCCAAATCCCGCCCAGGAAAAGGGGCTGTCGGTCCTCTCGGGTGATGAACCAGGGCTGCTTGCCTCCCTCTGCTGGCATCCACTCATACCAGCCATCGGCGGGTATCAGGCAGCGGTGCTTGTGGAAGGCACCGCGAAAGTAGCGCGAGCTGTCCAGACGTTCGGCCCGAGCGTTGATGGGTGCGGGGCCGCTATGCCCGGCCCACTGGGGCCGGTAGCCCCACCAGATCTCGTCGAACAGCGGATCACCGTCCATCGAATAGCGCAGCACACCCGTGATCCAGGTACCCGGCGCGACGTTGTAGCGCGGCTGCCAGACGTCCGATGGTGGCGGCAACCGAAGCGCGCGAGCGACGGTGACAGGATCGGCGTAGAGGGCGAAGCGGCCACACATGACGGATCAACCTCCCGATGCGAATGGGCCGCAGACCAGTGGGTACAAGGGTCGCCGCACAACATTGCACACGGCTGCTTGGTTCCCCCGGCTCTGGACCTGGTAATTCTAGCTTGCCGAGGATAACCTGGTATCATACGCGGCCCAGAGTCAGGCGCGACCAACCAAGGGCTACGTCAAAGCTGTATGCAGGGTTAATGCTCACGTTGCCTGGGCGGGCTCGGCGGCCACTCTTCATGCAGGTTAGTGCTCTGGATGAGATTCGAAATGTCGGGCAAGTTCTCGCGGCAATGCTTGAAGCCACACTCCCAGACGACCAGGACACGCCAGCCCAGGTGCTGCAGCTCCACATAGGCCCTGTTGTCTCGGCGGACATTGCCAAGGAACTTCTCCTCCCAGAACGCCTGACGTGTCTTCGGAGTCGTGGTGTAGTAGCAGCCGGGGTGCCGATGCCAGAAGCAACCATGCACGAAAACAGCCAGCTTGTAGCGAGGCAGCACCAGGTCGGGGGAGCCGGGAAGGTCCTTGCGATGAAGTCGAAAGCGGTACCCCAAGGAATGAAGGTATCGGCGCAGGAACAGCTCCGGCTTGGTATCACGGCCTCTGATGCCTTGCATCATGCGCGAGCGGGTCGTGCTGTCAACGACGTCGTTCACGCCAACCTCCTGACCATGAACATATTGCAGGTTCTCAACAATGACTAAGCCGGTTCAACTAGTAGATCTGTTCGCGGGCCCCGGGGGTCTTGGCGAAGGGTTCAGCTCTATCAGGAGACCGGATCGCAGCCGTCAGTTCAAGACGCTGGTGTCGGTCGAGAAGGAAGCATCGGCCCATCGCACCCTGACCCTGCGTGCGTTCTATCGCCTGTTGCTCGACAGCGATCGTGGCATGGATGCCTACTTCGAATACCTGCAAGGTGGAAAGCATCCAAGCAGCAGGGACGATGTCAAGGACCTGTGGCTGGAAGCTGAGCAGGAAGCTCTACGCCTGGAGCTCGGCGGCGAAGACGGCAACCATGCCTTGGAAGAGCGACTGCATCAGGGACTGGACCATGACCGCGACTGGGTTCTCATCGGTGGGCCGCCCTGTCAGGCCTACTCCGTTGTCGGGCGTGTTCGCAACCGCGGCAACAAGAGCTACCGGCCCGAAGAGGACAAGCGACACTTCCTGTATCGCGAGTACCTGGACGTGATCGCCAGGTTCCGGCCAGCGGTCTTCGTCATGGAGAACGTGAGGGGCATGCTGACGTCTCGGGTCGGCAAGGAGAGGATCTTCGGCCAGATTCTGGAGGACTTGCGAGACCCTGTTAAAGCAACCGGGCATGAAGGTCCAGAGGGCTGCAGCTCTGCAAGTGAATACACAATCTTCTCCCTCAAGGACGATCGCGTCTACTTCCCGAGAACAAAGGGACTTTTCAATACCCCTGATCCACTAGAGGAACACGAGTACAATTCCTTCGTGATCAAGGCGGAGGAGCACGGTATACCTCAGGCTCGCCACCGAGTCATCTTGGTCGGCGTCCGAAACGACATTGTAAAAGGCGTTGGCGTTCAGACGATGGCCACCAGCCTGAAGGTGGATAGCACTGATGATGAGAAGCGAACGGTCGAGCAAGCCTTCATCGGCCTTCCGCCACTTCGAAGCGGGCTGAGCCGTGAAGACTCCTATGAGGCATGGCACGAGGCCATCAAGCGGGTAGCTACTAAGGTAGCGAATGAGCTGCGATCTCAACCGAGCGAGCACCTCGAACCTGAAGACAGGAAGCGTATCGCAGCCGAGCTTAAAGAGATCGCGGAAACGCCACACGAAGAACTACCAAGGCGCCATGTGCCCAATGGAAAACCCAGACCTGTCGGACCGACGACCGAGCTAGAGAAGTGGTACCATGGTGCGCAGGACCCGAACACCAAAGGCCTGTGGTACAACCATGAGGCAAGAAGCCATATGGAGAAGGACCTTGCCAGGTACCTCTACTGTGCAACCTTTGCCAAGGTCATGGGATACTCACCAATTGGCACCAAGGAGATCTACCTCGACTACCTTGCTCCCATGCATGCCAATTGGAAGACCGGTAAATTTGCGGACAGGTTCAAGGTGGTTCTTAAGGATCAACCTTCCAAGACGATCACCAGCCACATATCCAAAGATGGTCACTACTTCATCCACTACGACCCCAAGCAATGCAGGAGCCTCACCGTACGTGAAGCAGCAAGGCTGCAGACATTCCCTGATGACTACTACTTCGAAGGCAACCGCACCGAACAGTATGTCCAGGTAGGCAATGCGGTCCCCCCCCTGCTCGCTCGGCGTATTGCCAACAAGGTGGTGGAAATACTGGAGCGAGCCCAGAGAGGAGAGCTTCAGCAACCTCACTCCAAGGTGCTGCAGGCCTGAACTAAGACGCCGGGTTCAGGTCTGGCGTGTGAATAAAACTAGCGGCACCATCACCAGTTCATCAGCAATCTGATAAGCCAACTTTACGTTAAAAACCTCCTGTAAAGCCGTCATTTTTCAATTTTTCAAGGGCTTTCATAGCTATGCCGCACTGCCTTTCAGTTGGAATGGAGTGTGGAATCTTACTACATCTGTCCAGAACTCCGGCTTCTGTTGGGGTAAGAAGCTTAGCATTCATCCCCCACTCAAGTGCCTGCTTCCAGAACACCCCCCCACACTCAACAACAAATATATAGGTATTCGCTTCTGAAATTTCGGATTGTTCTTTTCGCTCTTCATTGACAACTGATGCAGCTTCTCCAGGTGTTGAAAGATAATCTTTAAAATCTAAAGAATATTTTATACCCCTTTCCTGAACCTGAGCCCAGCAAGCCTGTTTTTTGGCCCACTCACTCATATTCCTGACACCTTCCGGGGGATGAGTGATTACATCATGAGCAATTTCAGCTGCGAGCAAGAGAGCACGTTCCACAGGTTCAGGGACAGACTGCTGACGCCAGATCCTGTCAAGATCAACGCACTGACCTTTTTTATCTATATCGTGTGCAATCTTCGCCATGGAATAGGTAACGATATTTGCCCTGTAACCGCCTTCATACCATGACTGTTGAGGAACTACCTTTTCGAGGCGGCGGAATATGATCGCCTTCGCAATCATCCTCTTGTACCAAGTCTCATCGAAACGTTTATCAGACTTTTTCCATTCTTTTCCAACTTCTTTTTGGAAAGCGACGAAGTTTTTCTGGGCGCCTTGACTCACTACATGAGGAAAACCAGCCCATGAATTCTCGAACTTTGCCAAATCTGTCTTGTTAAAATACTGAGATCGAGGATATTCAAGATCGAATTTCTTGCGTTCTGCCTCAGTACGCCGACTACGCTCATCAGGATATTGGCCACGCGCCCTCTCGTAGAACCACTTGGACTCTTGGTATGAGTTTCGACCTTTAGGTGCAAGGATCCGCCGAGAAAATTCCTGTAAACGCATCTGGAAAGGGTGGTTAGACGCTAGGTCAGCATCATTGACCTTATTCTGGCTGTTTGCATAAAGCGAAATATTAGGAATTATTTCTTCTGACGCCTCTCGCGGGACAACATTGAG
Organism: Halomonas sp. PBN3; assembly: GCF_000475415.1. Taxonomy (NCBI): domain Bacteria; kingdom Pseudomonadati; phylum Pseudomonadota; class Gammaproteobacteria; order Oceanospirillales; family Halomonadaceae; genus Halomonas; species Halomonas sp. PBN3. The sequence continues at coordinate 25,271 of NZ_AXCA01000001.1, forward strand.
CTTCATCTGAACATATACTTGATCCAAACGAGCCTTCGGACGATTAGGCCTGGGCTTGCGAGCTGCATGGATCGAGGCAGTTGTCTGTCCTCCGTTAACAATCTGCAAGTTATCTGCACGAACCAGAGTCGGGCCATTATCTGTCTCGCGTATCTCAACATTATCCGCTGTTGCCGTGATGCCATTGTTGTAGGCAAAGAACATTTCAGGCTCATTTTCCAAGGTCTCACGAATACCTTTGTTTACCTTTCCACGAGCCTGAAGAAAGCTACGAACGTTCGCCTCGAGAAGCCGAGTTCCCCATTTATCGTAAATATCGCCAAGCTGGCTTCCACGAATAACCGCCATATAACTTTCCAGTGCCGAATCACTCATCGATGCACTCAGCACAGGTATTGCACCACCAAAATCCTTCTCGAAGTCAATTACAAGATCTTCTCGAGTTTGGCCTGACCGAATAAATTTCTCAATCCTAGCCAAGTCCCATACACTGTATGTAATTGGTTTTTCATCGATAGTCCCTGCCGGAAGTGCGTCCGCCTTTACTCGCTTCTCAGCGTCCGTCACCAAGATCAGTTTAATTTTTGAAATACTAGACCATGTAGTAGAAATGAGATCAGCCAACATGAAACCATGACTAGTTTCCTCGAGCCTCTCCCGAAAATCTTCTCTTAGCGCATGTCTAAGAAAGACAGACAATCGATTGAAACGTGACTTTAGTTGTTCACCTTGGAAACGGCGCACTTCATCTGTGACCTCAAAATCACAGATAATCAAGCTCAGAATACCCTGCGCATCCCGAGGATCGCCACCGTAGCCATCTACTTGCAGTGCAACACCGTTCTGGCCTGTTCCCTCGAAATACGCATAATCCGCGCCATCCAGTTCGCCCGCCTCGGTCAGGATGTCGCCCATCTTCTCGAAAAAAGCTTCCTTTGTGTAGATCCCACCAGCATCTGCATCAACCTGGACATCGGCGACAAGTTCCCTGTGAAATTCACTGAGATCCGACATGTATCACATCCCTTATTTACTATTGTAAGATTGAGTCTTTTGGATTTCAGACAGAAGCAGGTCATCCGTAGCAATGAAAGGAGAGCAAGCATCAAGTGAAACTGAATATTTCACATTGATAACACCCATCGGTACGGGCGAGGAAATGCGAGGAAAGCCCTCCTCTACAAGGAATGTCATGCGCCTTCCTATCGTCCATCGTCTATCACTGTAATCATGAGCCCAGTCAAATCCTGCTGCTGCCAGCAGTCGTTCCCATGTTCCATAGGCAGCTAGGGTCGTGGATTGAAAGATATCCTCGACGACTTGGACATGATCCGAAAGAGTCATCCCCTCTGGCTTGATTGCGGCATCGACGTCATAGACCAGCAGGAAGACATCCGCCCCTGTGACATCCGCGAGCTGGTCTGCGGATGAGATCTGTACCTGAGGCCTTGCAGCCCCCCTGCGCGCTTTCACCTCCATGCACATACCATGAAGCTCGAAATCTTTCGCGCCATCCTCGGGGCCTCGCCACGCTTCGATCGCCGCTTCCGCCCCGATCTCGGCACAAAGAAGCTGGAGCACCTGGAGCTCCCCGAGCAGGCCTCTCTGTTCCTCGACACTCAAACGCTCAGAAGATCCCCCCCGGAGCAGATGATGCCAACGAAGAGTGCGCCGCACAGCCCTATCAAGGGCATCTGACGGAGTTTCTCCCTGCTCACCGGCTGATACGATATCCTTGCAGAGACTGGCAAAAAGGTCGACCTGCTCAGGATCACGGAGTGCGACGAGCAGCGCATCTCGCGAACCCAGTTTGCGATATCTGATATCGAGGCTCTTGATCTTTGGAAGCGGGAGAATCCTCTCCGCACCATCAGGCAGGGCCAGAGCGAGCGCCACGTTGTCATTTTCGACAACCGCCCAGAAAAAATCGTGTTGGCCTCGCTTGTCAACGCGGCGCGCTTCATCGAACCCTAGCCCCTGCCAAGGATATGATTCAGACATCTGCCATCTCCGCATCTTCATCGAGGTCTTCATCACCGAACAATTCGCGCAGCATGGTCGTATTCATGACATATTCCACCTTTTCATCGGGCCGCGATGAGACGGGGAAACTGATCCCGAAAGCGACGACAGGTTTCTTTGGGAGAAGATGCTGATACCTCTCTCGGTTCTCGGTCTTTTCAGGAAGTCTGACTGAAAGCAGGAAAAGCACGAGAAGCGGCTTATTTCTCACTCGCCGGTAGATATAGTCAGGAAAATTTGTCTTCCCGGTTTTCTTTATATTATGAAACTCCAAGAATTCGGCTTCAGCGCGAGAGGCGTCTTCTTGAGCAACACCAATTTTCTCAACACCTCTAGAGGCAACTCGGGCACGCCGCCCACTTATCGACAATATGCCATCCTCGATATTTTCGAGCCCGATGCTACGTCGCGCAGGCCCAATTGGCCAACCAAGGATATCGCTGACCTCTTCTTTTTCCCTGACGCTGACTAAGAAGACATCCCATTTTTCCAGTTCATCATGGGCTCGCTGATCAATATATCTGAGCAGTGGCTCGATAGTTGTTCCGACACTTTCTCTAGCATTCCGGAACCGCATCAGAAAGCTACCCACAAGAGAAACATCAACATTTCTCAGCAGATAGCCGCCCTTCTCGGGTTTGATATTACTTGGTTCATACCCGTTTTCACGGAGGGCAGTAACGAATTCCCTAGCCGCACTCCGATTGCCCTCCAAAACATCAGGAGCATTCGTCAGCTTGTGGGTCTCGACATAACCATTCGACAGACCGATTTTCACATGTTTCTCGCCCGAACCGAGTTTGTTTCGCGCGGTAACCAAGAGTGACGAAGGGTGGCTACGCACGGCCAGCCCAAACTGCAGGGGCGTCGCCCTATCCCTCTGCATACGCCTGAGCTCTTCGTGGAGCTCCTCGGTGGCTTCGGCGATATGGGCATACCAGCCGATTGCCTGAGGCGGCATCCAGATCCGGCACAAATCCTCGTAATTCCCCCGGTAGCCAAACCAGCGCCCCATCTGCATAAGGGTGTCATACATCATAGAATTGCGGAGGAAGTAGGAGACGGTCAGCCCTTCAAGAGTGAGGCCTCGCGATAGAGAAAACCCCCCAACTGCAATTACGGTCAAACCTCGCTCACCCGCCACCGAGTAGTCTAAGTCATTGACCCGACTGTTCACCTCCACGACCTTCGCACCTCCAATCGAACTGAGCAACTGCGCCTGGATTTCGTCCCAGTTCGACCACGCTTCATGGAACTCGGTGGCCCATACATCGCGTAGTGCAGCAATCTCTGGATCTAGAAGGCCCCGCTGACCCAAAGACGCGTTGATGCGGATAGAATCCCGGATCGTATCAAGCGCATCCTTAAGCCTGTTGCGGATCAGACCCTGCATCCGCGTGAAACGACTGGCATTCACCAACATCGAGGCGTGCTGATCGCGCTGTCCACGCAAATCACGGATGGTCCTCGCGACAAGGAATGCCCGGAGCGCCTCGATCATGCTGGGAGGAAGCGACACGAGATCGTCGTCTTTTTTGTGCCGGATCGGCAATACATCTTCGTTGTCGATTATGTTGCGTAGATAATATGGCTCTTCCTCGTCCGGCATGCCATCGAGGAAAACCTTGCGCGGACCGAAATAATTGTCCGGGGCATCGAGGCCGATGATGAAATCCCGAGGAAAAAGATCTTCCATTTCCATCGCTTCATCTTTTTCTGGATCGATGAAGATATTTGCGAACGGGGTTGCGGTGTAACCCACGTAACAACTTCGGCGGAAAAGGCCAAGTAGCTCCCGGATCTGACTGTTGATCCGGGAGACCTCGTTACTCCCATATTTCACATTGATCGAAGCATTGTCAGCCTCGTCATCGATCAGCAGCATCGGCTGGTCGACCATTTCAGAAGAGTGATTCGCACTGTGCTCTCGTAGCCATTCGGTCAGGTTGCGAAGGGTATGAGTATTCTTCTTGATCACCAGCACAACGGGGACCGCGTAAGAGGCGATCTGGCTCGTGTTCGAAGTCGCAGTGGCCTTGTTGAAGTCTCGGATCGTGTTGGTGAGGCTAACCGGCGTAAACCTGTCATCAAACTCAGCAACTCCAATCAGCTTGGGCCTTTCACTGGTGCCCACTTGGGCTAGTCGGCCGGTATCGCGACCGATGAAGCCTTCGTCAATCCGGCCTTGCGTCTGGTTGCGCAGATTGTTGTGCAGGCCGGCAATCACGATGATCAATCGGTATCCAACGTCGGCGGCCTTGCAGGCTAGCCCGGTGTAGTTAGCTGTCTTTCCGCTCTGTACATGCCCTACGACCATGCCCTTGCGATCCCAGGCTCTTTTATCTCGTGGATTACCGAGGCGCCCGAGGATCGTGTCTGTTACTTGGTCCGTGCCGGAGATGACGTCTTGGGGAAGCTTGTTCTTTAAAAGAAGTTTCTTGTAGCGCATCCAGTAATACCAAGGGTCAGACCCGCTCTCTATTTCCGGCCGGACTGAATCGAGCCAAGGCTCAAAATCATCCGCCGCAACAACAAGGGAACCAAGTCCCATGCTGACACCGATCCGTTCCTCGATATCGCGAGCCAGTATCTCAGCGTCTTCATCGGTCACATCAGAGAAGCGCGATAGTTGCCGAAAATCTGCAATCAGCTCTCGAATTCCTTCAGGAGTGCGGGGAGCGCCACTCGCTAGCATTTGAGAAACGGTGTTATCGAGCATGTCGAGATGATTGGTCATTCCGGCTCCCCTTGTTGGAGAATTTCTGTGAGCACAGGCTCAATTCGTTCCCATTCTTCACGGAACATATCGGTCGTCTTGAGCATGGAGCGAATGCTGGATTTCGAGATTCCGCGGTCAAGCAGGTGCGGAACCATCGAGTGCAGGGCCTGTTCCAGAGCATCCGTTTCGGCAATCGATGCCTTCACTGTCTCGGCGTGACCCAGCATGTCTGCATGCAATGAGTCCACCGGGAGGCCTGCGCCGACGAGCGAAATGCAGTTCCTGAAGTCCTGCCGCAGAGAATCTGGCAGCCGTTCTTGGAACTCGACAAGGGCTGGATGGTCGAGGTTCGGCTGATAAATAATCGTCCCGTCAGTTAGCACACGGTGCCACATCGGCACTCGTGTCTCATCCGTCAGCTTCTGCCCCTTCTTTCTGTAGGTCCGCTTGGAGGTCTGGACGAAGCGTTCGACAATCTTCTTGAGCCGCTCACGAACAGCCGGTGGTAACTGAGCGGATGCCTTCTTAACGTCGATCTTCCAGTCGGAATCCATCGTATTCGGTATATCCACACGAATACGGCAAAGCTTGGTCAGCTCGGTCTGCCTTGCCAGGCCGAGCCAGCTACCGCTGATAATCAGGCGGTCTCCTCGGTAGATGTAGAATCCCTGAGACCTGAGGTGGCCTTCGGGCCCACCAAGCTCCTCCCACTCCTCACGTCGCAGCACATTGTGATGCGGAATGGTGAAACTGCGAATACGCACGACACCATGCGCGAGAGCCAAAGTTTCTTCGGGGTCTACTTGGGTTGCGGGATTTTTAGATGCAAATGGGTCTATAGGTACTAAATCACGACCATTTATCGATATTGAAAGCTTTCCCTTCCCACTGCGTTCCATGAAGCGATGAAAGACAAGGCGTAGATGCCTCTCAGCATCCGCCAGTGCACTGTTAATGTGCTGTGCTCGCTTACTAGCATCTTGCTGATATCCACCATCAACACGATCAAGCTTTTCCCATAAAACCAAAGTTCCGTTGCCAAGAAAAAGATGCGCATGAGGTATATTATTATCGTCTTCAATCAGCGAGACCTCCCATCGGTCAGTCTCAGCAACTTCATCCAAATCCCATCTCGCACCTGCCAATACACCATCGCATCGCGTAAGGATGGTCAACCTGCGACATTGCGAAAAGCTGGCACTCTTAAGACCGAGACCGAAGCGACCTAGGTCAGTTGACGCCCTATCTTCTCGGGGATTCTTGCTGCCAAGGCGTAATGCCTCAATAAGCTCCGTACGTGACATACCACAACCATCGTCTATGATGGCAATGGATGGAGCATCGCTAAGAGTATCTGCGTGGATATGGACCTTAGAAGCCCCTGCAGTTATTGAATTGTCAACTATGTCCGCGAGAGCGGTTGACAGGGTATACCCTATATCCCTCAAACTCTCTATCAACGCTGAGGCGTGAGGTGTGGCATCCGCTTTTATCAGCTTCCCTACTTCCAATTAAATAACCTGCTATGCCGAGGATATGCTGTTATGTCATCCCCAGCTTAGACCACTTCCTAAGCTGAATGAAACCAGGTATTACAGCCAGCTCAGCGACACTCCCACGTCCGCTGCTGCAGCCCCGGCTCAGCCCACACACCCAAGCCTGCTTGCCGTGACCTCTGCTCGGCTACCGAATAACGCCACTCGTCGCAGTATCGGTCGTACACTGCCCTCGCGGGCCGCGCTGATTTCTCCGATGGTGGCGGCGATCACGCTGCCGGTGCCGGGCTTGACCTAGGCAATGCCCGGTAACGGGATGGTCACGACCGCCAGCAGGACCGCACAGGCCAGCTTCCCCCCCAGCCTATGGCTCGCATCCGGTGCCGCTCGTTGCCGGAAAGCGCAACGCCACCGCGCAGGCCAGAGCCAGAGCCACTCCACGCCGGCCGGCCGGCGTCAGCATATCGACTACCGGATGCGAGGCATAGCCGGCCACTACAGCAAGCCATACGCCGTAAGGCAAAAAGGGGACACAGCACCAGAGCCAACACCACACATGCCAGCAGCGAGTGTGTCAGGGTCCGGTGGCCGAAGCGGTAATCAAGCAGCTCGGACAGCCACGGGAACAGGCGGCCAACGATGCCGTGGCGCCTGTCAAGATCCGGAAGAAGTCCCGCGGCGGCAACCAACCAGGCCTCCGATAGTGTAGGGGAGTGCCCCACTCCGAGGCTGTCCTCGATGAAAGCCGCCTGACCGGCAATCATGTGAGTCGGTGCTAGCATGGGAGTCACCCACTCAGCAAGGAGATCCAAGGATGGCGCGCTTCACACTCGAGAGGGGCCGCTGGTATGGATGGAGCATGTACCCGGGATACGGTGGCCCCTACTTCTCGCCAATTCGGGTCGTCGAGCTGCGTCCGCTTGGGACCGGCAAGAGCCTCCTGCAGCTCAGGTTCTCAAACGTCAACTACGCCGCCGGCGTGCAGCTGTTTGAGAACCCGCTGCGGATCCTCTACCGGGCTCCCGACCACATGCTGGCTGCCCTGGTGAAGGATGCCGACCAGCCACCGGAGCGCACGGCAGTAATCAGCCCGCTGACCTGGGCATGGCTGAATGCCTGCGACCCACATCACCGCTTCGACAAGCGCTTCAAGGATGCCGAGCAGGCGGCCACGCACTATTATCAGAAGGTTACTTTTTGAGATACGTAGGCTGGCTCGCATCCAGCCTGTATGCTGGGATGGGCTTACCCGGCATCAAAATGGAAAGACGGATCAGGCTGGGCCCCGGGTCAGTTGGCGGGTTTCTCCACCAAACAGCCTTCTCGACAGGGTGACGAACAGCAGCGAGACCGAAGCCGCACGACCAATCATTAAAACTATCACAAACTGCAATTTTGATTATTTTTACCTATAGAACGATATTTTCAGATCTCCCGATTCTGCTGAACCACCGATGCCTACTAAGCAAAAAATGGCGGGGGTACCTGCGGGGGTACCAAGAAATTTAAAAAATATAAATAACTGAAAAATCAACTTCTTGCCGATGCTTTTAGCGGGACGCCGCCTCCACCAACTCAATACGAATTAAGCACCTACGGGTGCTTTTTTCGTGTCTGGCCGCCGCCATCCCTCCTTCCTATCCCTTCGACACCACGATGATCACCGCCACCAGCACCCCACCCGCCAGGGCCAGCAGGCTGAACGGCCTGCCCTCCTGCTCCGCACGCGGCAGCAGGTGGGTGGCGCCGACGTAGATCAGTGCCCCCGCCGAGAGGGCCAGCAGGGTGCCGAGCCGCGGCGGGTCGAGCACGCTGATCAGCGGCCAGGGAGCCGGTCAGCAGGCCGACGCTGAAGGTGACGGCGTAGATCATGCCATCGATGAAAGAGTGGAAGCCGATCCCCAGCAGCGAGACCAGGCCCATGGCGTACGCCTCGCCGCCGGGATCCCTCTCGCAGACGAAGGCGGTGACGAAGCGGTTGAAGAGGTGCAGCCCCATGAAGCCGACCAGCAGTCAGGCGGGCGCCCCGGGGCTCATGGCGATGGCGCGCGGCACGATATGCAGGAAGGAGGCGGCGATCAGCACCCCCGCGGCGACGCACATGAAGTAGGCGGTATGGCGCTGCCCCCAGTCGGCGAAGCGGCGGATGGTGAGGATGCCGAGGGTGGTGACCACCGCGGCGGCGGCACTCGCCGCCAGCGCCATCCAGAAGGTGTTGTCCATGCCAGTCCTCCCTGATCGACGGTGTTACCCACCACTCTAGCGCCGGCGACGGCAGAGGCCCCTGCGGCATCTTGCGGCACCGGCGATGCCCATGGCGAGGGGCCGTCATGCGCCTACGACCAAGGTCGCAGACTTGACGCGAAAATCCCTTGCGGCCAGCCTCAAGGGGCGCCATCATCAGCGCCCACTCGCCGGCCCCCTGCCGGGGCGGTCGGGCGAGGCCAAGACACTTATTCTCTACCCGATCTGGATTCCTACCCATGAGCAAAGTCCTGATTATCGGCGCCGGCGGCGTCGGCGGCGTGGTGACCCACAAGTGCGCCCAGCATCCCGAGGTCTTCGACGAGATCCTGCTGGCCAGCCGTAACGAGGCGAAGTGCAAGGCGATCGCCGCTCAGCTGGATCGCCCGATCCAGACCGCCCGGGTGGACGCCGACAGCGTCGATGAGCTGGTCAAGCTGATCGAGTCGTTCAAGCCCGACGTGCTGATCCACGTGGCCCTGCCCTATCAGGACCTGACCATCATGGAGGCGTGCCTGAAGACCGGCGTGCCCTACCTCGACACCGCCAACTACGAGCACCCCGACGAGGCGAAGTTCGAGTACAAGGAGCAGTGGGCCTTCCAGGACCGCTACAAGGAGGCCGGCAACATGGCCACCCTGGGCTGCGGCTTCGACCCGGGCATGACCAACATCTACTGCGCCTACGCCCAGAAGAACCTGTTCGACGAGATCCACCGCATCGACATCCTGGATGCCAACGGCGGCGACCACGGCTACCCCTTCGCCACCAACTTCAACCCGGAGATCAACATTCGCGAGATCACCGCGAAGGGTCGCTACTGGGAGAAGGGCGAGTGGAAGGAGACCGACCCGCTGGCGGTGAAGCGCAAGTTCGACTTCGACGGCATCGGCGAGAAGGACATCTACCTGCTCTACCACGAGGAGCTCGAGTCCCTCAGCCAGAACATCAAGGGCCTGGAGCGCATCCGCTTCTGGATGACCTTCTCCGACAAGTACATCACCCACCTCAAGGTGCTCGAGAACGTCGGCATGACCAGCATCGAGCCGATCAAGGTGGGCGATGCCGAGATCGCCCCGCTGGAGTTCCTCAAGGCGGTGCTGCCCGACCCGGCCTCGCTGGGCCCGCGCACCAAGGGCAAGACCAACATCGGCATCATCGCCGACGGCATCAAGGACGGTAAGCGCCGCAAGGTGCATATCTATAACATCTGCGACCACCAGGCGTGCTACGAGGAGGTCCAGTCCCAGGCGATCTCCTACACCACCGGCGTGCCGGCGGTGACCGGCGCCATGCTGATGCTGGAGGGCATCTGGAAGGGTGACGGCGTGTTCAACGTCGAGCAGCTCGACCCCGACCCCTTCATGGCGCGCATCGGCGAGATGGGCCTGCCGTGGCAGGTGGTCGAGCTCGACCCCGACCACGATCCCCTGGCCTGAACCATGGCGAACGCACGCGAGCAGGGCCTGGACTTCGATGTCCGGTCCTGCCCCTCTCCGGCCTATGTGGTGGACGACGCCCTGCTGCGCCGCAACCTGGAACGCCTCGGTGAGGTCCAGGAACGCAGCGGGGCCCGCATCCTGCTGGCCCTGAAGGGCTTCGCCATGTGGGACACCTTCCCGCTGGTGCGCCGGTACCTGGTGGGCACCACGGCCAGCGGCCAGGACGAGGCACGCCTCGGCGCCGAGACCTTCGGCGGCGAGGTGCACTGCTACTCGCCGGCCTTCACTGAGGAGGAGATGCGGGTGGTGCTGCGCTACGCCGACCACCTCAGCTTCAACTCCCCGGGCCAGTGGCGGCGCTTCCGCGAGACCATCGCGGGCGCGCCGCGCCGGGTCTCCTGCGGCATGCGGGTCAACCCCGAGCACTCCACCGGTTCGGTGCCGCTCTATGACCCCTGCGCGCCGGGCTCGCGGCTCGGCACCCGGGCGGCGGAGCTCACCCCGGAGGTGATGGAAGGCCTCGAGGGGCTGCATTTCCACACCCTGTGCGAGCAGAACAGCGACGACCTGGAGTCGACCCTGGCGGCCTTCGAGGCGCGCTTCGGCCACCACCTGGCGGGCCTCGCGTGGGTCAACTTCGGCGGCGGCCACCATATCACCCGCGACGACTACGACGTCGAGCGGCTGGTGAGGGTGATCCGCGACTTCCGGGCCCGCCATCCGCACCTCACGGTCTACCTGGAGCCGGGCGAGGCGATCGCGCTGAACACCGGCTACCTGGTGTGCACGGTGCTGGATATCGTCGACAACGACGGTCCCATCGCCATCCTCGACACCTCCGCCACCGCCCACATGCCCGACGTGCTGGAGATGCCCTACCGGCCCGAGATCATCGGCGGCGGCGAGCCGCAGGAGAAGGCCCACACCTACCGCCTGGGGGGCATGACCTGCCTGGCCGGTGACGTGATCGGCGACTACTCCTTCGACGCGCCGCTCGAAATCGGCGACCGCCTGGTGTTCACCGACATGGCCCACTACACCATGGTCAAGACCACCACCTTCAACGGCATCCGCCTGCCGTCGATCTGCCGCATCGACGAGGCGAGCCGCCAGGTCCGCACGGTCCGCACCTTCGGCTACGTGGACTATATGCAGCGGCTGAGCTGAGCCCCGCCCTGCCCACCGCCACTGAAGCCCCCTGATGTTACATATAGGGGGCTTTTTCGTGCCCACGCGACACCCCGGCCCTTCACCACCACCGTCGCGGCCTCATAAGGTGGAGGAAAGCCACCGCACAGGGAGTCCGCGATGCCGGAGGTCTACAAGCTCGGCGGCGCCTCGATCCGGGACGCCGATGCCATCCGCCACCCGGGGGAGCTGCTGACCCGCCAGGTGCCGCCACCCCGCGCCCTGGTGATCTCCGCCATGGGCAAGACCACCAACGCCCTCGAGGCGCTGCTCGGCGACCTGCCCGTGGTCACCGAGAAGACCACCGCCAGCACCGCCCAGTGGCTGCTGCCCGCGGACGCCTGCCCGGAACGCTGGCGACTGCCGTAGCGCCCGGGGCCGAGGCGCACTCCAGACGCCGAGGGCACCTTGCGGACGCCGGAGACGCCAACGCCGGGGCGGCAGCCGCCCCGGCGCTGGTCTCCTGGCGCGTTACCGACCGACCTCAGCCGGCGGCGGCCTGCATCGCCAGGGCGGTATCCAGCATGCGGTTGGAGAAGCCCCACTCGTTGTCGTACCAGGCCATGATCTTGACCAGGCGACCGTTCACGCGGGTGTGGTTGGCGTCGAAGGTCGAGGAGTGGGCGTCGTGGTTGAAGTCGATGGAGACCAGCGGCTGGGCGTTGACCGCCAGCACCGGGGAGGCCTCCGCCGCCTCGGCGACGATCTCGTTGATCTCCTCCTTGGTGGTCTCGCGACCGGCGGTGAACACCAGGTCCACCAGGGAGACATTGATCACCGGCACGCGCACGGCCAGGCCGTCGAACTTGCCGTCGAGCTCCGGCAGCACCAGGCCCACCGCGGCGGCGGCGCCGGTCTTGGTGGGGATCATGGAGTGGGTCGCGCTGCGCGCCCGGTAGGGATCCTTGTGATAGACGTCGGAGAGGTTCTGGTCGTTGGTGTAGGCGTGCACCGTGGTCATCAGGCCGTTCTCGATGCCCACGCTGTCGTTGAGCGCCTTGGCCACCGGCGCCAGGCAGTTGGTGGTGCAGGAGGCGTTGGAGACCACGCGATGGTCATCGGTCAGCACGTCCTCGTTGACCCCGTAGACCACGGTGGCGTCGGCGTCCGGGCTCGGCGCCGAGATCAGCACCCGCTTGGCGCCGGCCTCCAGGTGCTTGGCGGCCGCGGCCCGCTTGGTGAACAGCCCGGTGCACTCCATCACCAGGTCGACGCCCAGCGACTTCCAGGGCAGGGCGGCCGGGTCACGCTCGGAGAGGATGGCGATGCGCTGGCCATCCACGGTCATGCTCTCCTCGTCATGCTCCACCTTGAAGGGGAAGTGGCCATGCACGGTGTCGTGACGCAGCAGGTGGGCGTTGAGGGACGGATCGCCCAGGTCGTTGATGGCCACCACCTGCACGCGGTCACGGTAGCCGTTCTCGTACAGGGCACGCAGCACGTTGCGACCGATGCGTCCGAACCCGTTGATGGCTATCTTGAGCGTCATGTCCTCTCTCCTCCAGTGGCGTCTTGTAGGGGTGTCTCGGTAGAGCCCGCTGGCAGAGATCCGGCGCGTCTCGTGGGAACCGGCTTGGTAGCCCGCGGCTCATGATATGGGACCACAATGTGACGCAAACCGATCACGGACTCAAGGATTTTTTAGTAACTTTACAACATAACGTCTCGACATCTTGTCACGAACCGGGCATCGATTCGCCCTGAAACCCTAGGGGAATATAAGGCTGCAAAGGTTCTTGGCGAGGCTCGGCCCGGCAAGTTTCCGGCGGAGGCCATGTAGTAAACTTACCTTGCAAGGAGTATTCTTGTAGTCTGACAACAAGCCATTTCCCGAAGGAGGCACACCGCATGTCGACCCAGCCGCTCCACACCCCCATCCGCCGCACCAAGATCGTCGCCACCCTGGGCCCGGCCAGCGACCGCGAGGGCGTGCTCGAGGCCATGATCGCCGCCGGCGTCGACGTGGTGCGCCTCAACTTCTCCCACGGCTCGGCGTCCGACCATCGCCGCCGCCTCGCCGCGGTGCGCGAGATCGCCGAGCGCCTGGGCCGCAGCGTCGCCGCCCTGGGCGATCTCCAGGGGCCCAAGATCCGTATCGCCCGCTTCGCCGAGGGGGCCGTCAGCCTGGAAGAAGGTGCGCCCTTTATCCTCGATATGGCGCTCGATGGCGAGGCCGGCAACCAGGAACGCGTCGGCTGCGACTACAAGACCCTGGCCGACGACGTCGCCCCCGGCGACCGGTTGCTGCTCGACGACGGCCGGGTGGTGCTCGACGTCACCGCCGTCCAGGGGCGCGAGATCCACACCACCGTGGTGGTGGGCGGCAAGCTCTCCAACAACAAGGGCATCAACAAGCAGGGCGGCGGCCTCTCCGCCCCGGCGCTCACCGACAAGGACCGCGCCGACCTCCAGACCGCCCTGGACATCGGCGTCGACTACCTCGCCGTGTCCTTCCCGCGCAGCGCCGCCGATATGCGCGAAGCGCGTGAGTTATTGGGTGAAGCCGGCCAGGAGATCGGCCTGGTGGCCAAGCTCGAGCGCGCCGAGGCGGTGGCCGATGACGCCACCCTCGACGGCATCATCCAGGCCTGCGAGGCGGTGATGGTGGCGCGCGGCGACCTGGGCGTGGAGATCGGCGACGCGAAGCTGATCGGCACCCAGAAGCGCATCATCAAGCGCGCCCGGGCGCTCAACCGCGCGGTGATCACCGCGACGCAGATGATGGAGTCGATGATCGAATCGCCCCTGCCGACCCGCGCCGAGGTGTTCGACGTGGCCAACGCGGTGCTCGACGGCACCGACGCGGTGATGCTCTCCGCCGAGACCGCCGCCGGCGACTTCCCGGTGGAGACCATCGAGGCCATGGACCGGGTCTGTCTGGGCGCCGAGCGCGAGCGGGTCGCCCAGGCGTCGGGGCACCGCATCCACGAGGGCTTCACCCAGATCGACGAGACCATCGCCCTGTCGGCGATGTACGCCGCCAACCACCTGCAGGGCGTGGCGGCCATCGCCTGCATGACCGCCACCGGCTACACGCCGCTGATCGCCTCGCGGATCCGCTCGGGGCTGCCGATCGTCGGGCTGGCCCACAGCCCGGTGGCGCAGCGGCGCATGGCGCTCTATCGTGGGGTGGTCTCGCTGCCCTTCGACACCAGCGAGATGGCCGCCACCGAGCTCAACGCGCGGGCGCTCCAGTTGCTGGTGGAGCAGGGCATCGCCGAGGCCGGCGACCAGGTGATCCTGACCCGCGGCGATCACATGAACGCCCACGGCGGCACCAATACGATGAAGATCCTCGAGGTGTGAGCCCATGACCGACATCCGCCCGCGACGCACCGTGAAGCGCACCCTCCCCGAGCGCAAGCGCATCGCCCTGATCGCCCATGACGGCAAGAAGGAGGAGCTGCTGGAGTGGTCCGGCCGCTGGCGCGACACCCTGGCCGCCCATGAACTCACCGGCACCGGCACCACGGCGAGTCGCGTGGCCAAGGCGCTGGGGCTCCCCGTGAAGGGACTGCTGAGCGGCCCCCTGGGCGGCGACCAGCAGATCGGCGCGCTGCTCACCGAACAGAAGCTCGACCTGCTGATCTTCTTCTGGGATCCCTTCGCCCCCCAGCCCCACGACCCGGACGTCAAGGCGCTGCTGCGTCTGGCGGCGCTGTGGAACGTGCCGGTGGCCTGCAACGCCGCCAGCGCCGACTTCCTGATCAGCTCCCCCTGGCTCGACCGGCCCTACGAGATGACCATCCCCGATGCCGGCGCCTGGATCTCGGGCCGGACCACCGACTGACGAACAACGAGAGACGCGAGGCTTACGATGTTCCAGCTGACCCGCAGCGTGACCTGGCAGGCCCTCAAGGGCCTGCATGAGCAGACCGCCGACGACCGCATCCGCGACTACTTCGCCAAGGACCCCAAGCGCTTCGAGAAGATGAGCCTGCGGGTGGGCGGCCTGTTCCTCGACTACTCCAAGCATCAGGTCTCCGAGGAGGTGCTCGACAAGCTGATCGAGCTGGCCGAGCACTCGGCCCTGGTGCAGCGCCGCGCCCAGATGTTCTCCGGCGACATCATCAACGTCACCGAGAACCGTCCCGTGCTGCATACCGCCCTGCGTAACCTGGGAGAGGGCCCGCTGATGGTCGATGGCCAGGACGTGCTGCCGGAGATCCAGCGCACCCGCGAGCAGATCAAGCAGTTCTCCGAGGCGGTGCGCAGCGGCGAGTGGAAGGGCTACAGCGGCGAGCGGATCCGCGACGTGGTCAACATCGGCATCGGCGGCTCGGACCTGGGCCCCAACATGGCCTGCCGGGCGCTGCTCAAGTACCGCCACCCGGACCTCAACTTCCACTTCGTCTCCAACGTCGACGGCACCCATATCCAGAAGGTGCTGTCGCGCCTCGACCCGGCCACTACCCTGTTCATCGTCTCCACCAAGACCTTCTCCACCCAGGAGACGCTGCTCAACGCCAAGACGGCGCGCCGCTGGTTCCTCGAGAACGCCGGCGAGGACGCCGACGTGGGCGCCCACTTCGTCGCCGCCTCCACCAACCGCAAGGCGGCCATGGAGTTCGGCATCCGCGAGGAGAACGTCTTCGAGTTCTGGGCCTGGGTCGGCGGGCGCTATTCCATGTGGTCCTCCATCGGCCTGCCCATCGCGCTCTCCATCGGCTACGACGGCTTCATCGCCATGCTGGAAGGTGCCTACGAGATGGACCAGCACTTCCTGAAGGCGTCCTTCCGCGAGAACATGCCGGTGCTGATGGCGCTGATCGGCATCTGGTACATCAACTTCGTGGGCGCCGAGACCCAGGCCATCGTGCCCTACGACCAGGCGCTGCATCAGCTGCCGGCCTTCCTGCAGCAGCTGGACATGGAGTCCAACGGCAAGTCGGTGGACATCTTCGGCCACCCGGTGAACTACAAGACCGGGCCCATCGTCTGGGGCCAGACCGGCTCCAACGGCCAGCACGCCTTCTTCCAGCTGCTCCACCAGGGCACCCGCTACGTGCCCATCGATTTCATCGCCTCGCTGAAACCGGAGCCGGGCTTCGAGGATCACCACTTCGCCCTGCTCACCAACATGCTGGCCCAGGCCAACGCCTTCATGGAGGGCAGCCAGCAGGGCAGCCGCCTCGACCCCTACAGCTGCCCGGGCAACCGGCCGTCGAGCACCCTGCTGCTCGACGAGCTGACGCCCAAGAACCTCGGGGCCCTGATCGCGCTGTACGAGCACAAGGTGTTCGTCCAGGGGGTGATCTGGAACATCAACTCCTTCGATCAGTGGGGCGTGCAGCTGGGCAAGCAGATCGCCGGCGAGATCAGCGAGCGCATCGACACCAACGTCGGCGACTTCGACCCCTCCACCCAGGGGCTGCTGGCCCTGGTGCGCGAGCACTTCCCTGCCGGCGCCACGGCCGAGCCCAAGGCCGCCGAGCCGGCCACCAAGGCCAAGCGAAAGCACAAGGCCTGAGCCTGAGACCCGGCGGGTCTCAGGGCCGGGCAGCCAGGCGGTGCCCAGCCCAATAGCCGAGCCAGGCCGCGGCCAGCCACAGCCCCAGGCTGACCAGGAGATAGGTCAGGGCCAGCCCGGGGCGTGCCTGTGCCAGCAGCTGCAGGGTCTCCAGCCCGAACAGCGAGAAGGTGGTGAAGCCGCCGCAGAACCCGGCCACCAGGAAGGGCTGCCAGCGCGCCACCCAGCCATGCTCGCGATGGACGGCCCAGGCGGCGAACAGCGCGATCAGCGCCGAGCCGAGCAGGTTCACCGCCAGGGTCGCCCAGGGGAAGCCGGGAGTGGCGAGCCACAGGCCGAGCTGGTGGCGGGACAGGCTGCCCAGGCCGCTGCCCAGCCCCACGGCGGCGTAGGCGCGCCAGGCGATCACGGAAGCCCCCCGCCCAGCCAGACGCCCAGCGCCAGGGCAGCGAGGCCGGCGAGCAGGGTCGCCGACACATAGCCGGCGGCCGCCGTGGCGCGCCCCTGCTGCCAGAGGGTCAGCGTCTGCAGGCTGAAGGAGGAGACCGTGGTGTAGCCGCCCAGCAGGCCGGCCCCCAGCAGCGCCCAGGCGGTGTTCGTGGCCACCTCGACGGACGGGGCGCCGGGCAGGCCGAGGGCGGCGGCCAGCAGGCCCATGGCCAGGGCGCCGCTGATGTTCACCGCCAGGGTCCCCCAGGGCAGGTGGCTCCCCAGCCGCCGTCCCAACAGGTTGCCGAGCGCCAGGCGCCCCATGCCCCCCAGGGTCCCGCCGACCAGTACCGCCAGCCACTCCGGCATTCGCACCGCTCCCCGTACCAAAAAAAACGCCACCCGAGGGTGGCGAAAGAGTATCGCATGCTTGCCGCATCGACGGCAGGAGGCGCCGCCGATGGGACAAAGATGACACACAAACCCCAGCATGTACAATTAATGTACATGAATCTGCCGCCACGGGCCGCGGGGTCGTGGCCCCACGGCAAAGCCCGTATCATGTCGGCTGGACACTTCATCGCCCCACACGCCAAGAGACGGAGGTCACCGCGTGAATCCCAAGCAAGCCCTACCCCTGATGCTTGGCTGGCTGCTGCTCGCCCTGCTGGCGCTGGCGGCTCCCGCCCAGGCCCAGCAGGACGGCGGCGAGAACGCCCCGCCGGCCTACGCCACCCTGGCCGACCTGCTGGAGAACGAGCAGACCCGCCAGGAGCTGATCGACCAGCTGCGCGGCATGGCCGGCGACGTCGCCGCCTCGGCCCCCGCCGAGGCGGTGGAGGAGGAGGCCTCGCTGCCGCGGCAGCTGGCCCAGGTCACCAGCCGCGTGGCCGGCGACGTCGGCGCCCAGTTCGATGCCATCGTCTCCGCCATCGGCGGCATGTTCTCGAGCGACCTGGAGAGCACCTTCGATACCGAGGCCTTCATGACGGCGGCCATCAACCTCGGCCTGGTGATCCTCGCCACCCTGGCGCTGTTCATGATCTTCCGCCGCCTGGCGCGGCCGCTGTTCACCGGCATCAGCCAGTGGTCCCTCAACGGTAGCGGACTGACCCCCATCCTGCGCCTGGTGATCTGCGTGGCCCTGGCCGCGGCGGTGGACGTGCTGGTGGTGGCCTTCGCCTACCTGGGCGGCAACCTGATCGCCACCTTCGCCATCGGCGAGACCGGCGAGCTCTCCACCCGCGCCTCGCTGTTCCTCAACGCCTTCCTGGTGATCGAGCTGCTCAAGGCGAGCGTGCGCATGCTGTTCGCCTCGCGCTACGAGGGGCTGCGCCTGCTGCCGATCACCTCCGGCGAGGCCTCCTACTGGAACCGCTGGATAGCCCGGCTGATCGGCCTGGTGGGCTACGGCCTGATGGTGGTGGTGCCGCTGGTCAACGCCTACGTGGCCCCCGCGGTGGGTCAGGGGCTGGGCACTCTGATCATGGTCGGTGCCTTCCTCTACGCCGTGGTGGTGGTGCTCAGGAACCGCAAGCGCCTGCGCGACGCCCTCAACCACAAGGCGAGCCAGGCCAGCATGGCGGCGAGCCGCGTCACCCTGCAGCTGTTCGCGCGCATCTGGCACCTCTTCGCCCTGGCCTACTTCGTCATGGTGCTGACGGTGACCCTGACGCGGCCGGTGGACGCCCTGCCCTTCGTGCTCTTCGCCACCCTCAAGACCATCGCCGCGGTGGTGGTGGGGCTGCTGCTCTCCAGCTTCCTGACCCAGACCATCGGCCGGCGCATCCGCCTCTCCGATGACCTGCGGCGCAAGCTGCCGCTGCTCGAGCCGCGCCTCAACAGCTACGTGCCCAACGCCCTGCGGGTGATCCGCACGGTCATCGTGGTGCTGGTGGTGATGGTGGTGCTCAACGCCTGGGGCGCCTTCGACCTGGCGGCCTGGTACGCCTCCGAGGCGGGCCGCGGCCTGGTCGGCAAGGTGGTCAGCGTGGCGGTGATCCTGGCCATCGCGGTGATGGTGTGGCTGGCGCTGGCCAGCCTGATCGAGCACAAGCTCAACCCCGAGACCGGCGGCGGCGTGCCCTCGGCCCGCGCCCAGACCCTGCTCTCGCTGTTCCGCAACGCCCTGGCCATCACCCTGGTGACCATGACGGCGATGATCGTGCTGGCCGAGATCGGCATCAACATCGGCCCGCTGATCGCCGGTGCCGGGGTGCTGGGCCTGGCCATCGGCTTTGGCGCCCAGAAGCTGGTCCAGGACATCATCACCGGCATCTTCATCCAGGTGGAGAACGCCATGAACACCGGCGACGTGGTCACGGTGGGCGGCATCACCGGCACCGCCGAGAAGCTCAACATCCGCTCGGTGGGCATCCGCGATCTCTCCGGCACCTACCACCTGGTGCCCTTCTCCAGCGTGGACACCGTCTCCAACTACATGCGCGAGTTCGGCAACCACGTGGGCGAGTACGGCATCGCCTACCGCGAGAGCATCGACGACGCCATCGCGCAGCTCCAACTCGCCTTCGAGGACCTGCGCGCCAGCGAGGAGCACGGCCACAAGCTGCTCGAGCCGCTCAACGTGGCCGGCGTGGTGGCCCTGGCCGACAGCTCGGTCAATATCCGGGTGGTGATCAAGACCACCCCCGGCGACCAGTGGGCGGTGGGCCGCGCCTACAACCGCCTGGTCAAGCTGCGCTTCGACGAGGCCGGCATCGAGATCCCCTTCCCCCATACCACCCTTTACTTCGGCCAGGACAAGACCGGCTCGGCTCCCCCCGCCAACCTGCGGGTCATGCAGCAGGACTTCACCATCGATGGCAGCCCTGCCGGGCAGCCCAAGTCGGGTGATCAGGTCACGGACGACCGCTACACCCCGGGCAAGTCGCGCTCTCGCCAGGCAGATGGCGACGGCCAGTCGATCGCCAACCCCGAGCACGAGAAGCCCAGCGGGGATGATGTGGAGGAGAACTGATCCCGGCGCGGACCGCCGCGCCGCCGAACCACAGCGGGGCCGCCTTGGGGCGGCCCCGCTGTTTTTCGATACATCACAGACTGGCGTGAGCCAGTTCGACAGGATCCATGAGCGGCCGGCACTTCACGGGCGGACAGGCAGCAGTGGTGGGAGGCAGGGTTCCCCGGGCGAATGGAGGCCAAGGGCCTCCCGGTAATGTCTTTAACGATTGCAACACCGCCTGGGCGCCTGGCGGCGCCATTCGCCCGGCAGAGCCGGCCTCCCACAAGGCTGCATTCACGCTACCCTTTTCTTTCCTGCTCCACCGTCTTCGTGCGTCGGAAACGCGAAGGGGGCGCCGAGGCGCCCCCTTGCTTGGGTGGAGTGGGGAAGGGTCGGGCCCCGTCAGGACGCCTTCTTCTGCTCCTCCTTGCCCTCGCCCAGCACGTCCTTGTCCTCGCTGGGCTGGGGCAGGGAGGGCAACGACTTGTCGAGCAGCTCGACGCTCTGGCGGTAGTAGAGCTGGCTCTTCTGGTGCTCACCGAGGTTGGCGAAGAGCCGCGCCAGCTCGGCGCAGACCACGCCGCTGGGGCGCTGGCGCTGGCTCGCCTCGAAGTACTCCTTGGCCTTGCCCCAGTAGGCGTTGCGCAGCGCCAGGCGACCCAGGGTGAGCAGCAGGTCGGGATCGTTGGGGCGCTCCTGCAGCCACTTCTCGGCGGTGACCAGCTGGCGCGAGGCATCCACGTCGAGCAGGCCGTAGCGCAGCACCAGGCGGCTGTCCCAGTGTTCCTTGAGGGAGTGGCGCAGCAGCCGCTCGGCGATGGGTTCCTGGCCGCCGCGCACCAGCGCCTCGGCGTAGAGCACGATCAGCTCGACGTCGCCACGCAGGTGGTCGGGCATGTCCGCCCACAGGCTGCGCACCGTCTCGATGTCGCTGCCCTCGCGGGCCTCGCGCACGATCAGCTCGCGGTAGGCGCGCCGCTCCAGCTGGTCGCGCTCCTCCGCGGAGATCAGCTGCTGGGCGCCCAGTCGCGGCATCAGGCGGCGCAGGCCGTCCCAGTCGCTGACGCTGAGGTAGGCCTGCTTGAGCTGCTTGAGCACCTGGGGGTGGTTGGGCAGCTGGCGGTCGAGGCGGGTGAGGATGGCCAGGGCCTCCTCGTACTGCTGGCGGTCCAGCATCAGCTGGGCCTGCATCATGCCCACCGCGGTGTCGGCGCCCTCGGTGCTGAGGTGGGCGCGCTTGAGCAGGGTATCGGCCTGCTCGAAGCGCCCCTGGTAGTGGGCCGCCAGGGCCGCGGCGAGGTAGTTGACCAGCGGGGTGCTGGAGTCGTCCGCCGCCTTGACCAGCGACTTCTCGGCCCGCTTCCAGCGCCCCTCGGCCAAGGCCACCAGGCCGCGCACGGTGCGCTTCATGGCGTTGCGGTGGCGGGTGCGGCTGTTCCACACCTTGAAGCGCGACACCGGGCGGCTCAGGCGCATCAGCAGGCGCAGCGCGAAGTGCAGCACCAGGAAGGCCGCCAGCAGCAGGACCAGGCCGAACCAGAAGGAGGTCTGGAAGGAGGTGTCGCCCACCCGCACCAGCCAGTAGCCGGGTACCGACATCATCAGCTGCCCGAACAGCGCGCCGATGGCCAGCCCCAGGACGATGATCAGTATCAGCTTTCTCATGCCTCATCTCCCTGGCGCGACTCGAAGCGCCGCTCGATGAATTCGGCCAGGGCCTGCTGGGACGCGCTGATGTCGGGCAGCTCGGGACGCACCGCCGCGCCCTTCAGCTCCGCGAGGCGCTCGAGCACCGACTGCACGCCGCTGGCACCGGTGTCGTAGTAGCCCTCGATAAGGGTGATCGCCTTCTCCAGGCTGGCCTGGTAGAGCTCCGGCTCCTCCTTGAGCAGCGCCAGCTGGGCCTGCTCGATCACCAGGCGCACGCTCTGGCGCAGGTAGGACTCCTGCTCCGGCGAGATCAGCGCCTCCAGTGCCTCGTCGTGCTGGCGCACGGTGACCAGGTCCTTGAGCTCCTGGCCGAAGCGCGACAGCTGCTGCTGCCAGGTGCCGCTGGGTGCCTCCTGCATGCTGGAGCGGGCGGTGATCTCCTCGATCTCCTGGGAGAGCGGCTGGCCGGCGATCTGCTCCTGCTGGGCGTTGAGCGCCAGCCACAGGCCGGTGCGATCGACCTCGGGCACCGACTCCAGGGCGGCGAGCTCGCTGGCGATCTCGCGGCGCACCGGCACCAGCGCCGGGTTGTCGGCCTCCTTGAGGCGGGCGTCGGCGGTGCGCAGCAGCGCCGCGGCGCCCTCGACGTCGCGCTCCAGCTGCAGGCGCTGGTTGGCCAGGCGCAGCAGGTAGGCGGCCTCGGCATGCAGCCAGTCGCGCTCGTCGGTCTGCTGCTCGCTGGAGAGCTCGGCCAGCACCCGGTCGAGGGTCTCGTCGACCTCGCCGCGATAGTCGCTGAAGTCGCTCTCCAGCGAGGCGATAGCCTCCTCCAGGGCGGCCTGGCGCTCGGCCTCGGCCTCCTCGAAGCGCGCCTGCAGGGCGTCGAGGTCGCTGGCGGTGGCGGCCTGGCTGGTGCGGGTCTCCAGCTCGGCGATGCGCGCCTGCTGGGCCTCGAGCTTCTGCCACGCCTGCCAGCCGAACAGGGCCGCGGCGATGGCCAGCAGGATCACCAGCACGATGGCCACGGCGCCGGCCTTGCCGCCCTTGCCGTCGCCGCCCCCTGCCGCGGGCGCGGCCGGGGTGGCGTTACCGCCGCCGGTGGCGCGGTTCGACGGGGTGGCCTTGGCAGAGGACGGGTTCGCACCGGGCTTGCCGCCCGTCTCCTTGCCCTTGTCCGCCTCGCCGGCGGAGCTAGACGCCGCCTTGGCGTCGGAGCCACTCGTCGCCGAACCGGCGGCCGCCTGGCCACCCTGGGCGCCGGCCTGGCTGACGCCCTCCTGGCGGGACTTGTCCTGGTTGGCCTTATCATAGCGGCGAGAGCGTCGCCGGCCGGCGGTGCCTCCCTTGCCGGCCCCGTCGCCCGAGGTCGCCGATTGTGCGCCGTCAGACGCCTTCTGCTCTTCCTGCTCGTGTGGTTGCTTGCTCATCTTGTCGCTAGCCCTTTTCGAGATCGTCTTGATCGACATCGGCTTCCTGCGGGTCACAGGCATCGGCCACGGCCGTCGCCAGCGCCGTCGGGGTGGCGCCGCGCGCCACGACGGGGACACGAAACCCCAGCTTGCCGGCCAGTGTAGCCAACCGGGCGCTGGAAACGATTAGCGGTTGGTTCAAGGCGGCGCCCGTGCACCATCTTGCCAGATATTCGAGGATTTCTCCGCTGCTGACCACCAGCGCGCGGAAGTCGCCCGCCGCCAGGCGCTCGGCCAGGTCGGGGGTGGGGGGAAGGAGGCGGCGGCGGTAGAGGGCCAGGCGGGTCACCCGGGCGCCACGCCCGGCGAGGGTGTCGGTAAGCAGGGGGCGCCCGCCCTCCCCGGCCACCAGCAGCACCTTCTCGTCGTCGAGGGTGCGCAGCGAGCCCAGGGTCAGCAGCGCCTCGCTGGTGTCCTCGCCGGCCGCCGCCGGCGGCACATGGACGCGCACCCCGAGGCGACGATGCAGGGCCTCGGCGGTGGCCGCCCCCACGGCGTAGTAGTCGATGCCCAGCGGCAGCTGGGGCCAGAAGCGGTCGAGCGCCTCGGCCAGGCACTCGGCGGCAAAGGGGCTCACCACCACCACCCGCCGGAAGTGGTCGAAGTCGAGCCAGGCGGCGCGCTGCTCGGGGGTCTCGGGCAGCGCCTCGAGACGCATCGCCGCGAGGCGCGCCACCGGATGGCCGCGGGCCTCGATCGCCGCGGCGAGCACGTCGCCGCGCTCACCGGGGCGGGTGATGATCACCGGCGTCGAGGCGGCCATCAGCCGGCGCCGTAGACCTCATCGAGGATATCGCCGGCCCCCATCTCGAGCAGCTCCTCGGCGACGCGGATGCCCAGCGCCTCGGGCTCGTGCATCGAGCCGCGGCCCTCGGCGCGCAGCACGCGGCTGCCGTCCGGGGTGCCCACCAGGGCACGCAACCACAGGGTCTGGCCGTCATCCTCGAACACCGCATGGCCACCGATGGGCACCTGGCAGCCGCCCTCAAGGCGGGTGTTCATGGCCCGCTCGGCGCGCACCCGGGTGGCGGTGGTGGAGTCGTCCAGCGGGGCGAGCAGGCTGATCAGCTCGGGGTCGTGGAGCCGGCATTCGATGCCCAGGGCACCCTGGCCGCAGGCCGGCAGGCACACCTCCGCCGGCAGCTCCTGGGCGATGCGCGCCTCGAGCCCCAGGCGCTTGAGCCCCGAGGTGGCCAGCAGGATGGCGTCGAACTCGCCGTCGTCGAGCTTGCCCAGGCGGGTCTGGACGTTACCGCGCAGGCTCTCCACCTGCAGGTCCGGGCGCGCCTCGCGCACCTGCAAGGCGCGCCGCAGGCTGGAGGTGCCCACCCGGGCCCCCTCGGGCAGCGCGTCGAAGCTGGCGTAGTGGTTGGAGACGAAGGCGTCGGTGGGCTCGGCGCCCTCGAGGATCACCGAGAGGCCCAGCCCCTCGGGGAAGTGCATGGGCACGTCCTTCATGGAGTGCACCGCGATGTCGGCACGGCCATCGAGCATCGCCTCCTCGAGCTCCTTGACGAACAGCCCCTTGCCGCCGACCTTGGCCAGCGGGGTGTCGAGGATCTTGTCGCCGCGGGTGACGATGGGCACCAACTCCACCTCGAGCCCCTCGTTCAGGGCCAGCAGGCGGTCGCGGACATGTTCGGCCTGCCACATGGCCAGTTGGCTCTTGCGCGTGGCGATACGCAGCTTGGTGATGGGTTGCACGAGGTTCTCCCTGTACCGGTTCCCTGGTCGACGGCGGAGGCGCCGGCGCCCGGCGAAGTGGCATGCGTGACGCACGGATACCCTCATCATAAAGCACCCGGCGGGGGAGGAAAAATCCACGCGCCGCGCGCCCGGGGCCATCGCGGTCGGCCGTGCGGTGATAGAGAAAGGCGCCGGGGACAGGTCGAAGAGGGGGTCCTATTATGCCAGGGATGGCATCGGCAGCGTCCAGGGCGGGGTTTACAGCGTCCCCTCGAAGGCCTGTCGCCGGGAAAGCCTTGAGCGCTGTTTTAATCTGCGACAGCCCTGCCGGGCGCCCCTCGCCTGGCCCGGCGACTCTGGTACACTCCTGCCCTATCGCGTCGGCCGCCGTGCGAGCGGTGGCCGCAGGGGCCGATGCCCCAGCCAACCGCAACCCGTCAGGCAGGATCCCGACCGATGACCTCGACCCCTTCCAGCTCCGGCACCAACCAGTCCTGGGGCGGCCGCTTCAGCGAGCCCACCGACGCCTTCGTCGCCCGCTTCACCGCCTCGGAGGCCTTCGACCGCCGCCTGGCCTTCCACGACATCCAGGGCTCCATCGCCCACGCCACCATGCTGGCCCGGGTCGGCGTGCTTACCGAAGCGGAGCGCGACGCCATCATCGCCGGGCTCGACGAGGTGCGCGGCGAGATCGAGCGCGGCGAGTTCCCCTGGTCGGTGGAGCTCGAGGACGTGCACATGAACATCGAGGCGCGGCTGACGGCGAAGATCGGCATCACCGGCAAGAAACTGCACACCGGCCGCTCGCGCAACGACCAGGTGGCCACCGACATCCGCCTCTTCCTGCGCGACGAGATCGACCAGGTGGCTGCCGAGCTGGCCCGCCTGCGCCAGGGGCTGATCGCGCTGGCCGACCGCGAGGCCGACACCATCATGCCCGGTTTCACCCACCTGCAGACCGCCCAGCCGGTCACCTTCGGCCACCACCTGCTGGCCTGGCAGGAGATGCTCGCCCGGGATCACGAGCGGCTGCTGGACTGCCGCCGCCGGGTCAACGTGATGCCGCTGGGCGCCGCGGCGCTGGCCGGCACCACCTACCCCATCGACCGCCACGTCACCGCCGAGCTGCTGGGCTTCGAGCGCCCCGCCGAGAACAGCCTCGACGCGGTCAGCGATCGCGACTTCGCCATCGAGTTCACCGCCTTCGCCAGCCTGCTGCTGATGCACATGTCGCGGATGAGCGAGGAGCTGGTGCTGTGGACCAGCGCCCAGTTCGATTTCATCGACCTGCCCGACCGCTTCTGCACCGGCTCCTCCATCATGCCGCAGAAGAAAAACCCCGACGTGCCCGAGCTGGTACGCGGCAAGTCCGGGCGGGTCTATGGCCACCTGATGGGCCTGCTGACCCTGATGAAGTCCCAGCCGCTGGCCTACAACAAGGACAACCAGGAGGACAAGGAGCCGCTGTTCGACGCCGTGGACACGGTCAAGGACTGCCTCAAGGCCTTCGCCGACATGATCCCCGCCATCGAGCCCAAGAAGGCACAGATGGCCGAGGCCGCCCGCCGCGGTTTCTCCACCGCCACCGACCTGGCCGACTACCTGGTGCGCAAGGGGGTGGCCTTCCGCGACGCCCACGAGATCGTCGGCGAGTCGGTGGCCTTCGGCCTGCGCGAGGGCAAGGACCTCTCCGAGATGACCCTCGACGAGCTCCGCCAGTTCTCCGACACCATCGAGCAGGACGTCTTCGAGGTGCTGACCCTGGAGGGCTCGGTAGCCGCCCGCAACCATATCGGCGGCACCGCCCCCGACCAGGTGCGTGCCGCCGCCCAGCGGGCCCGCGAGGCCCTCGCCGCCCTGACGGGAGGCGCCTGATGGCCCGCCATGCCACCCAGGCGCTTGGCCTGGCGCTGATCCTGGCCCTGGGGCTCGCCGGCTGCGGCCAGAAGGGGCCCCTCTACCTGCCCGGTGACGAGCAGGCCGCCGAGCAGTACGGCCCCCGCGAGGCCGCGCAGGATGACGACCAAACCGACGCGGACGACGACGCCGAGGGAGGCGAGGAGTAGCCATGGACCACTTCAACTACCGCGACGGCGTGCTCTACGGCGAGGAGGTCCCGCTGACCCGCATCGCCGAGGCGTTCGGCACGCCCTGCTACGTCTACTCCAAGGCGACCCTGGCGCGCCACTTCCGCGCCTACACCGAGGCGCTGGGCAGCCACCCCCACCTGATCTGCTATGCGGTCAAGGCCAACTCCAACCTTGCCGTGCTGGGCCTGCTGGCACGCCTGGGGGCCGGCTTCGACATCGTCTCGGTGGGTGAGCTGGAGCGGGTGCTGGCCGCCGGCGGCGACCCCGCCCGGGTGGTGTTCTCCGGCGTCGCCAAGCAGGCGGCCGAGATGGCCCGGGCGCTGGAGGTGGGCATCAAGTGCTTCAACGTCGAGTCGCGCCCCGAGCTCGAGCGCCTCAACGAGGTGGCCGGGCGGCTCGGCAAGGTGGCCCCGGTGTCGCTGCGGGTCAACCCGGACGTCGACGCCGGCACCCACCCCTATATCTCCACCGGGCTCAAGGACAACAAGTTCGGCATCCCGGTGGACGAGGCGCTGGCGGTCTACGAGCTGGCCGCCTCGCTGCCCCATGTGAAGGTGACCGGCCTGGACTGCCATATCGGCTCCCAGCTCACCGAGCTCGCCCCCTTCCTCGACGCCCTCGACCGCCTGCTGGTGCTGCTCGAGCGGCTGCGCGAGCGCGGCATCGAGGTGGAGCACCTGGACCTCGGCGGCGGCCTCGGCGTGCCCTACCGCGACGAGCACCCGCCGACCCCCTTCGATTACGCCACCGCCCTGCTCGAGCGCCTGGCCGACTGGGAGGGCAGCGAGCGCCTGACCCTGCTCTTCGAGCCGGGGCGCTCCATCGCCGCCAACGCCGGCGTGCTGCTGACCCGGGTGGAGTTCCTCAAGCCCGGCGAGACCAAGAACTTCGCCATCGTCGACGCCGCCATGAACGACCTGATCCGCCCCGCCCTCTACCAGGCGTGGCAGGCGATCCTGCCGGTGGACACCCGCCGTCCGCGGGAGAGCGCCACCTACGACGTGGTGGGCCCGGTGTGCGAGACCGGCGACTTCCTGGGCAAGGAGCGCGAGCTCGCCATCGCCCCCGGCGACCTGCTGGCGGTGCGCTCCGCCGGGGCCTACGGCTTCGTGATGGCCTCCAACTACAACAGCCGCCCGCGCCCCGCCGAGGTGATGGTGGATGGCGACGAGGCCCACCTGGTGCGTCGCCGCGAGCGCCTCGAGGAGCTGTGGGCGGGCGAGGCCCTGCTGCCGGATGACCAGGCGACGGAGGACGCGCGCTGATGCTGCTGCACTTCACCAAGATGCACGGTCTCGGCAACGACTTCATGGTGGTCGACCTGGTGACCCAGCGCGCCCGCTTCACCGACGACCAGGTGCGCCGCCTGGCCGACCGCCGCTTCGGGGTCGGCTTCGACCAGCTGCTGGTGGTGGAGCCGCCCCGGGACCCGGAGATGGACTTCCGCTACCGCATCTATAACGCCGACGGCAGCGAGGTGGAGAACTGCGGCAACGGCGCACGCTGCTTCGCCCGCTTCGTGCGCGACCAGCGCCTCACCCACAAGCGCGAGATCCGCGTGGAGACCGCCGGCGGCCCCCTGGTGCTGAGGGTGGAGGACGACGGCCGCATCCGCGTCGACATGGGCGAGCCACGCTTCGCCCCTGAGTCGCTGCCCTTCGAGGCGGACGAGGACCGCGTGCTGCACCCCCTGGAGGTCGACGGCGAGCGCCTGGAGGTGGGCGTGGTCTCCATGGGCAACCCCCACGCGGTGCTGCGGGTCGACGACGTCGACACGGCCCCCGTCGAGCGCCTGGGGCCCGCCATCGAGGCCCACCCGCGCTTCCCGAAGCGGGTCAACGCCGGCTTCATGCAGGTCGTCTCGGCTCGCGAGATCCGCCTGCGCGTGTACGAACGCGGCAGCGGCGAGACCCTGGCCTGCGGCACCGGCGCCTGCGCCGCGGTGGCCAGCGGCATCCGCCAGGGGCTGCTCGAGAGCCCGGTCACCGTGCACCTGCCCGGGGGGGAGCTGACCATCGAGTGGGCCGGCCCCGGCCACCCCCTGTTCATGACCGGCCCCGCCGAGCGCGTCTTCGACGGTCGCCTGGTACTCTATTGATTACCCGCTGAAGCGCACATCCAATTCCGCGACCCCCGCGAGGAGATGGCATGTCACGAGCCGCCCCAGAACCGCGCAAGACCCTCGACCCGGACCGGGTCGCCGAATGGCTCGCCACCCACCCCGACTTCTTCGTCGGCCGCGAGGGGCTGCTGCAGCAGCTCCGGGTGCCCCACCCCGAGGCGCGTGGTGCCACCTCGCTGCTCGAGCGGCTGGTCCATGACCTGCGTACCCGCGCCGAGCAGGCCGAGTGGCGCTTGGAGCAGCTGCTGGAGTCGGCGCGCCACAACGAGGCGCAGTACCGGCGCACCCGCGAGCTGGTGCTGGCGCTGGCGGAGGCGCCGGACCGCGACGCCCTCGGGCAGGCGCTGGCCACCCAGCTCGCCGAGCACTTCGCCACCCCGGCGGTAGCGCTGTGGTGCCCGGCCAGCCTCACCGACGACGAACCGCGCCCACCCCAGCCGCCGCGCCAGGTACTCGACGAGCACGCCGGGTCGCGGCTCGCCGCCCTGCTCGACGGCCGCGCCAGCCGCTGCACGCGGCTGACCCCCACAGACTGGAAGCGGCTGCTGCCCCATGTCGGTGCCCCGCGCCGCTCGGGCAGCTGCGCCATCACCCGCCTGACCCTGGGCGAGCCGCTGGGCTACCTGGTGCTGGCCAGCCCCGACCCGGACCACTTCCGCGCCAGCATGGATACCCTGTTCACCGAGTACGTGGGCGAGGTGGTGGCGCGCTTGCTGATGCGCCTCGGCCCGCACCATGACTGACGCCGCAGGCCCCCTGGCCGCCGCGGTGGAGGCCT
Organism: Halomonas sp. PBN3; assembly: GCF_000475415.1. Classification (NCBI taxonomy): domain Bacteria; kingdom Pseudomonadati; phylum Pseudomonadota; class Gammaproteobacteria; order Oceanospirillales; family Halomonadaceae; genus Halomonas; species Halomonas sp. PBN3. The sequence continues at coordinate 55,035 of NZ_AXCA01000001.1, forward strand.
TCCTGGCCGGGCTTGCGCGTACCGCCAGCCCCGCCACCCTGGACGCCTACCGCCGCGACCTCGCCGCCCTGCTCGACTTCCTCGACGCCCAGCGGGTGCACGACTGGCACGCCCTGGACGCCGCCCTGGTGCGCCGCTTCCTGGGCGGCGAGCGCGCCCGCGGGCTCGCACCGCGCAGCCTGGCCCGACGCCGCTCGGCCTGCTCGCGGCTGGCCGACCACCTGGTGGCCGAGGGCCTTCTCGACCACAACCCGGTGGCGCTGGTGCGCACGCCCCGCCAGCCCCGCCACCTGCCGAGCCCGGTGGACGTCGACCGCCTGGCGCGCTTCCTCGACACCCCCCACGACGGCTCGCCCCTGGCGGTGCGCGACCAGGCGATGCTGGAGCTGCTCTACTCCAGCGGCCTGCGCCTCGCCGAGCTGGCGGGGCTCGACCTGGCCGACCTGCGCGGCGAGCGGGTCCGGGTGCTGGGCAAGGGCGCCAAGCCACGCCAGGTACCGGTGGGAAGCCGTGCCCGGGCGGCGCTGAGCGCCTGGCTGGGGATCCGCGCCACCCTGGCCGCCGACGGCGAGCGCGCGCTCTTCGTGGGCCGCGGCGGCCACCGCCTGGGCCACCGCGCCATCCAGCAGCGCCTGGCCCGCGAGGCGCGGCGCCGCGGCCTCGACGAGCACCTGCACCCCCACCGCCTGCGCCACTCCTTCGCCAGCCACCTGCTGGAGTCGAGCCAGGACCTGCGCGCCGTCCAGGAGCTGCTGGGCCACGCCAACCTCGCCACCACCCAGGTCTACACCCGGCTCGACTGGCAGCACCTGGCGGCCAGCTACGATGCCGCCCACCCCCGGGCGCGACGGCGCCGCGACGAGGGCACCCCAACATGACCCTCGAGGCGATCACCTTCGACCTGGACGACACCCTGTGGGACAACCGCGGGGTCATGCAGCGCACCGAGCAGGACCACTACGCCTGGCTCGACGCGGCCCTGGCCGACGCGGCCGAAGGCCCCGCCGGCCGCTTCGCCGAGCGCTTCCCGCTGGAGGCCTTCATCGCCCGCCGCCAGGCGCTGGCCGCCGCCCACCCGCCGCGTCGCGGCGACTTCACCTGGCTGCGCCGCCGGGCCCTTGCCGAGCTGCTCGCGGAGCACGGGCTGGCGGCCGGGCCCGCCAACCACTGGGCGGACCGGGCCATGGAGCGCTTCATGGCGCTCAGGCACGAGGTGGAACCGCACCCTGAGGTGGAGACGCTGCTCGAGGCGCTGGGACGACGCTACCGGCTGGCCAGCATCACCAACGGCAACGTCGAGGTCACCCGCCTGCCGCTGGGGCGCCACTTCCCGGTGGCCATCGCCGCCGGCGAGCTGCTCGCCCCCAAGCCCGACCCGCGGCCCTTCCTGCTGGCGCTGTCGCGGCTCGGCAGCCACCCGACGCGGGCGCTGCACGTCGGCGACGCCTGGGAGGAGGATGCCCTGCCCGCCCGACGGCTAGGCATGCAGGCGGCGTGGATCGGCCCCGACGACCGCCCGATGCCGCCCGGCATCCACCGCCTGGCGCATGTCCGCGAGCTGCCGGAGCTGGTCCGCTGGCTGGAGGCACAAGCCTGAAAGCCGTCGAGGAGGGCAGTGGACGAGACGATGACGGCTGTCCCCGGGAAAGCTCGAACGGACGTTACGCCTCTGTGGGCCCTAGCAGCCAGGCATCCAGGCGGGTCTCGAGCTCCTCGATGCCCTGGCCCTTGAGGGCCGAGAAGAGCTGGACGGTCACCAGGTCCTCCCACTCCCGCAGGCGCGAGCGCACCTGCTGCAGGGCGCTGGCCGCCGCCCCGCGCTTCAGCTTGTCGGCCTTGGTCAGCAGGATATGCACCGGCATCGACTGGTCGTCGGCCCAGCCCAGCATGGTCTGGTCGAACTCGGAGAGCGGGTGGCGCACGTCCATCACCAGCACCAGCCCCTTGAGCGAGGCGCGGCGCTGCAGGTAGTCGGAGAGATGGCGCTGCCACTCCAGCTTGACCTTCTCCGGCACCTTGGCGAAACCGTAACCGGGCAGGTCCACCAACCGCCGCTCGAGGTCATCGCCCAGGGCGAAGAAGTTGATCAGCTGGGTGCGGCCCGGGGTCTTGGAGGTGCGCGCCAGCGCCTTCTGGCGGGTCAGGGCATTGATGGCGCTGGACTTGCCCGCGTTGGAGCGGCCGGCGAAGGCCACCTCGGCGCCACGGTCGTCGGGGCAGCGGGCCAGGGTCGGGGCGCTGGTGAGGAAGCGGGCAGCGGGGTAGTGGAGGCGCGCCATGGGCATGGTTTCCTGACAGTGATCAAGGACCCCGCGGCTTGCATTCCCGCCGCCAGGGTGATTCGGTATAATGCAGTGTCTTTTGTCTGCGACCCGGGGCACGCTAGTGTACCACCGCGCCCTCGACGTCCGCGATTCGCCAGCTCGGCAAGGGAGAGGCTGGCCCGCATCGCGATCCGGGCGGCACCCAGGGTACGTACCGGTCAACAACGTAACGGCATAGTGGATTAGCGATGAGAAAGTTACTGGCAAGCCTGGCAATCACCATGGGCGCCGTCGGCGCCGCCCACGCGGACCTCGAGGCCGATGCCGATGCGGCCGCGGGTCGCGACAAGGCCACCGCCTGCGCGGCATGTCACGGCCAGGAGGGCATCAGCCCCACCGGCGCCTTCCCCAACCTGGCGGGCCAGCAGGCCTCCTACCTGGCCAAGCAGATCATGGACATCCGCGACGGCAATCGCGTGGTGCCGCAGATGGCCGGCCAGGTCGACAACTTCTCCGACCAGGATGCCTGGGACGTGGCCAAGTACTATGCCGACAAGGACGCCGCCCTGGGTCAGGCCGACCCGGACGAGGCGCTGGTCGCCCGCGGCCGCGAGCTCTATCGCGCCGGCGACATGGCCAAGGGCATCCCGGCCTGCGCCGCCTGCCACACCCCCACCGGCCAGGGCATCGGCACCGCCGTCTACCCGGCGCTCTCCGGCCAGCACCCGGAGTATACCGTGTCGACCCTGCAGGCCTTCGCCGCCGGCGAGCGGGCCAACGATCCCGCCGCCATCATGCGCGATATCGCCGCCAAGATGAGCGATGCCGACATGGAAGCCGTGGCCAACTACGTACTGGGCCTGCACTGAGTTCCTCGCGGCCAGCGTAACAGTGCTCAGTCGGGGCGGCCTTCGGGCCGCCCCTGTCATATTTGCCACAGCGTAAGCGGGGAACCCGAGCCCGACACTGCGCTCAAAGGCAGCGACACCCGGACTCGCCGAGACGCGATTCATCCCAAGGAGAGAGATGCCCATGTTGAAGCCCCTGATATTCGTGCTCGCCGGCCTCGCCCTGCCGGGCCTGGCCACCGCCCAGAACCTGGTGGAGGGTGAGCACTATGAGGTGCTGCCCGAGCCCGTGGAGACCCAAGTGGGCGAAGGCCAGATCGAGGTCACCGAGGCCTTCTGGTTCGGCTGCCCGCACTGCTACAACCTGCAGGAGCATGTCACCTCTTGGTACGAGACCCTCGACGACGACGTCAGCGTGGTGCACCTGCCGGCCACCATGGGTGGCGACTGGAACCGACACGCCCAGGTGTTCTACGCCGCCGAGGCACTAGGCATCGAGGACGCACTTCACGCCGACCTCTTCCACGCCATCCATGAGCAGGGTCGCCGGCTCACCGGCGAGGATGAGATCGCCGAGTTCTTCAGCGACTACGGCGTCAGCGAGGAGGAGGCTCGCCAGGCACTCGGCTCCTTCGCGGTAAAGAGCCAGGTCAACCAGGCCAATGCCCGCATGCGCGCCATGCGCCTGATGGGGGTACCCGCCCTGGTGATCGACGGCCGCTACCTGGTCACACCCAGCAGCGCCGGCAGCCTCTCCAACATGCCCCAGATCGCCGACGCGCTGATCGAGAAGGTCCGCGAGGAGCGTGGTGACAGCTGAGATGTCGCATCTGGCCGAGGCAAGGACGCCGCCCCTGGAGGGCGGCCACCTGAAGCTGCTCACCTTCAACATGCAGGTGGGCATTCAGACCTCGGCCTATCACCACTACCTGACCCGCAGCTGGCAGCACCTGCTGCCCCACCCCCGGCGGCTGCGGCGTCTGGACATGGTCAGCGAGGTGCTGGGGCGCTTCGATATCGTCGGTCTCCAGGAGGTGGACGGCGGCAGCTTCCGCTCCAGCCACATCAATCAGGTCGAGTACCTGGCCTCCCGCGGCGGCTTCCCCCACCACTTCCAGCAGCTCAACCGCAACCTGGGGCGCATCGCCCAGCACAGCAACGGCTTGCTCTCGCGCCTCACTCCGGCGCGCATCGAGGAGCACCGCCTGCCCGGCACCCTGCCCGGGCGCGGCGCCATCCACGCCCGCTTCGGCGAGGGGCCGGATGCCCTGCACCTCTTCGTCGCCCACCTGGCGCTGGGCCACCGCACCCGGGTGCGCCAGCTCGACTACCTCTCCGAGGTCATCCAGCCGCTGCGCCACGTGGTGGTGATGGGCGACCTCAACTGCACCCCGGAGCAGCTCCACGGCCACCAGCGCTTCTGCGCCTCGCTGCCGCTGCACCCGGTGCGCCCCCCGCTCAGCTACCCCTCCTGGCAGCCGCGTCGCGCCCTGGACCATATCCTGCTCTCCAACTCCCTGGAGGCGGACGAGGTGCGGGTGCTCGACCACCTCTTCTCCGACCACCTGCCGATCGCCGTGGACGTGCGCCTGCCAGCGGCCTGCCTGGCGAGCCTCGCCCCGCGGCACTGACGCCAGACCGCGACTACCGTATAGTCAGCGTTTGCCCGAACGCATGGCGAGGCGCCCCCGCCATGCGACCATGGCACGCCTGACGACGTCCGGAAACCACGCGAGACCCTTCCCCATGCCCCAATCCCGCGAGCTGCCAGGCCTCATCGTCTGGCTCGACCGCGCCTCGGAGCGGCTCGGCCGCAGCCTCTCCTGGCTGGTGCTGGCCATGATGCTGATCCAGTTCCTGATCGTGGTGCTGCGCTACCTGTTCAGCATCAACAGCATTCCGATGCAGGAGTCGGTGATGTACATGCACGCCACCGTCTTCATGCTGGCCGCGGCCTGGACCCTCAAGCACAACGGCCATGTGCGCGTCGACATCTTCTACCGCGCCATGTCGCCCCGGCGCCAGGCGCTGGTGGACCTCACCGGCACCCTCTTCCTACTGCTGCCGGTGATGGTCTTCGTGATCCTCGTCAGCCTGGGGTACGTGGGCAAGTCGTGGCGTATCCTCGAGGGCTCGCCGGACTCCGGCGGCATCCCCGGGGTCTTCCTGCTCAAGACGCTGATCCCGCTCTTCGCCGGCCTGATGATCCTCCAGGGACTGGTGGAGGCGACCCGCCACTTCCTGGTGCTGACCGGCCGCCTTGCGCCCCCCGCCCATGACGATGACCAGCCCGAGGAGAAGCTGTGATGCTGGAGTACATGCCGCTGATCCTGTTCCTGGTCATCTGCCTGGTGCTGATGGCCGGCTATCCAGTGGCCCTGTCGCTGGCGGGCACCGCCCTCGCCTTCGCCGGCCTGGGCCTGGGGCTGGAGTCGCTGGGCATCGACGCCCACTTCGACGCCGGCTACCTCGCCGCCTTCCCCAACCGCCTGTTCGGCATCATCACCAACCAGACCCTGCTGGCGGTGCCGCTGTTCGTGCTGATGGGGGTGCTGCTGGAGAAGTCGAAGGTGGCCGAGACGCTGCTCGATGCCATGGCGCTGCTGTTCGGCTCGCTGCGCGGGGGCCTGGGCATCTCGGTGACGCTGGTGGGCATGCTGCTGGCCGCCTCCACCGGCATCGTCGGCGCCACCGTGGTGACCATGGGGCTGATGTCGCTGCCCACCATGCTCAAGCGTGGCTACAGCGTGCCCCTAGCCACCGGCACCATCTGCGCCACCGGTACCCTGGGCCAGATCATCCCGCCCTCCATCGCCCTGGTGCTGCTCGGCGACGTGCTCTCCTCGGCCTACCAGCAGGCCCAGCTCTCCATGGGCATCTTCAGCCCCAAGACCGTCTCGGTGGGCGATCTGTTCATGGGCGCCCTGGTGCCGGGCCTGATCCTGGTGGTGCTCTACATCGTCTACGTCTCGCTGGTGGCCTGGCTGCGCCCCGCCTCGGCGCCGGCCGTCGATCGCCGCGAGCTGATGGCCGAGAAGCACCACGAGGGCGGCCTGGGGCTGCTGCTGCTCAAGGGCCTGGTGCCGCCGATCGTGCTGATCATCGCCGTGCTGGGCTCGATCATCGGCGGCTTCGCCACCCCCACCGAGTCCTCGGCGGTGGGCGCCTTCGGTGCCCTGGTGCTGGCCCTGGCCTACCGCCGCCTGAGCCTCGCCACCCTGCGCGAGGTGCTGCGCTCCACGGTCCACGTGACCACCATGGTGTTCCTGATCCTGATCGGCGCCGCCCTCTTCTCGCTGGTGTTCCGCGCCTACGGCGGCGAGGAGCTGGTGACCCACCTGTTCGACAGCATGCCCGGCGGGGTCGTCGGGGCGACACTGGTCGTGATGCTGGTGATCTTCCTGCTCGGCTTTATCCTCGACTTCATCGAGATCACCTTCGTGGTGGTACCCATCGTCGGGCCGATCCTGCTGGCCATGGGGCTGGACCCCATCTGGCTGGGGATCATGATCGCCATCAACCTGCAGACCTCCTTCCTGACGCCGCCCTTCGGCTTCGCGCTCTTCTACCTGCGCGGGGTCGCGCCGGCCTCGGTGCCCACCTCGGCGATCTACAAGGGGGTGATCCCCTTCATCGTGCTGCAGCTGGGCATGCTGCTGGCCCTCGCCTGGTTCCCCGGGCTCGCCACCTGGCTGCCCGAGGCCTTCTGAACCGGAACGTTGAACCGGAACGTGAGTGCAGCGTTACGCCCCCCGCTGGTCGGGGGGCTATAGTCTGCGGGCCAACACAACATCAATATGACACCGACAACACGCATGAAGCTCAGAACGCTTACCACCGCCATCGCCATGACCGTCGCCAGCGGCGGCCTGGTCGCCGTCTCCGCGCTGGACAATACCGCCCAGGCCCAGGAGACCTTCGAGTGGAAGCTGGTCACCTCCTGGCCCAAGAACTTCCCGGGGGTCGGCCAGGGGCCGGAGCGCCTGGCCCGGCTGGTGGACGAGATGTCCGACGGCCGCCTGACCATCGAGGTGTTCGGCGCCGGCCAGCTGGTGCCCGGCTTCGAGGTCTTCGATGCCGTCTCCGAGGGCACCGCCGAGATGGGCCACTCCGCCTCCTACTACTGGAAGGGCAAGGCGCCCGCCGCCCAGGTTCTTCGCCGCCGTGCCCTTCGGCATGAACGCCCAGGAGATGAACGCCTGGCTGCACTATGGTGGCGGCCTGGAGCTGTGGAACGAGCTCTATGACCCGTTCGGCGTCGACGTGCTCACCGCCGGCGCCTCCGGCGTGCAGATGGGCGGCTGGTACAACAAGGAGATCACCTCCGTCGACGACCTGGACGGGCTGAAGATGCGCATGCCGGGGCTCGGCGGCGAGGTGATGCAGCGCATGGGCGTGGCCATCGTCAAATGCCCGGCGGCGAGATCTTCACCTCGCTGCAGTCCGGCGCCATCGACGCCACCGAGTGGATCGGCCCCTACAACGACCTGGCCTTCGGCCTGCACCAGGCCGCCGACTACTACTACTACCCCGGCTGGCACGAGCCCACCGTGATGTTCGAGGCGATCATCAACGAGGAGGCCTACGCCGCGCTGCCCGCCGACCTCCAGGCGATCCTGCGCACCGCGGTGCGCGACGTGAACCAGGACGTGCTCGACGAGTACACGGCGCGCAACAACGACGCCCTGGAGACGCTGATCAACGAGCATGGCGTCGAGCTGCGCCGCCTGCCCGACGACGTCCTGGCCCAGGCCAAGGAGCACTCCGCGGACGTCGTCGCCGAGCTCGCCGAGGAGAGCGAGCTGGCCACGCGCATCCACGACTCCTACCGCGCCTTCCAGGACAAGGTGGTCAACTACCACACCATCTCCGAGCAGGCCTACTACAACGCGCGCAACCCGGACGCCAGCACCGACTGAGCCCGGCCCGCGCCGTCGACAGCAAGGCCGCCCTCGGGCGGCCTTCGTCGTTTCGGGTCACCCATCAGGCCTGGCCCATCATGCCTGGCACAGCGGCGCCAGCCACGTCTCGGCGAGCCACAGCACCAGGGCGTAGCGCGCGCCCTTGGCCACCAGGATCAGCAGGGCGGCGCGCCACCAGGGCAGCCGGAAGATGCCGGCCAGCACGGTGAGCGGGTCGCCCACCACCGGCGCCCAGGCGACCAGCAGGCTCCACTCCCCGAAGCGTCGGTACCAGCGCTCGGCCCGGGCCAGGCCCGCGGCCGAGACGGGGAACCAGCGGCGATCCTGGAAGTGCCGCGCGTAGCGCCCCAGGGCCACGTTGACCAGGCTGCCCAGGCTGTTGCCGAGGGTGGCCACCGCCCACAGCGCGGCGGCCGCCTCCCCCTGGCACCACAGCCGGGCCAGCCACACCTCGGAGCCGCCCGGCAGCAGCGTGGCGCTGGCCAGGGCCACCAGGAAGAGGCTCAGGATGGCGCCGCCCTCCGCTCCTGGAGTAGGCTGGCGACTGGCGTTCGATCCACCGACGACATGGCTGAGATGACCCTCCCCGACACGATTCCCAATACCCTGACCATCGCCGGCTCCGACCCCAGCGGCGGCGCCGGCATCCAGGCCGACCTCAAGACCTTCTCGGCACTGGGCACCTATGGTACCAGCGTGATCACCGCGCTGACCGCCCAGAACACCCGCGGCGTGGCCGGGGTGCACCCGGTGCCCGCCGACTTCATCGCCGCCCAGCTCGAGACCCTGCTGGCGGACGTGCGCCTCGACGCCGTCAAGATCGGCATGGTGGCCAGCCGCGAGGTCGCCGCGGTGATCCGCGACGCCCTGACGCGACGCCGCCCGCGCTGGGTGGTGCTGGACCCGGTGATGGTGGCCAAGAGCGGCGACGTGCTGGTGGACGACGCCGGCATCCGCGCGGTGCGCGAGGTGCTGGTGCCGCTGGCCGACCTGGTGACCCCCAACCTGCCCGAGGCGGCAGTGCTGCTGGACGCCCCGGCGCCGGTGGACCGCGCCGGCATGCTGGCCATGGCCCCGGCGCTGCGCGGGCTGGGCGCCGGGGCCACCCTGCTCAAGGGAGGCCACCTGCGTGGCGAGGCATGCCCCGACCTGCTGGTCACCGCCGAGGCGGCCAGCTGGGTCGAGGGGGCCCGGGTCGACACGTCCAACCTGCACGGCACCGGCTGCACCCTCTCCTCGGCGATCACCGCCCGCCTGGCACGCGGCGACAGCCTCACTGCCGCGGTGGCGTCGGCCAAGGCCTGGCTGGGGACGGCGCTTGCCGAGAGCCGGCGGCTTGACGTGGGTCAGGGTCATGGCCCGGTACACCACTTCCACGCCTGGTGGTAGCGACGGGTCGCGCATCTCGCCCTTGCAGCCCGGCCCGGGGCCTCCCATGCTGAAGGACACCCCCACCGCGGCGTCCACGCCAAGGAGCCGTCATGACCCAGACCCTGCTGTTCGCCTGCGACCTCTCGGCCGAGAACCGCGCCGCCTTCGCTAGGGCGGTGCGCCTGGCCGGTGAGCATGGCGCCCGCCTCGACGTCATCCACGTGCTCGATCCCTACCTGCCACGCCGCGTGCTCCATGACCTGGAGGAGGCGGTGGTGGCGGACATGCAGGCGACCCTCACCGATATCCGCGAGGACTACGCCCTGCCCGAGCCGCCGGTGCTGATGCAGACGACCACCGGCGCCCCCTATACCGAGATCATCCGCGAGGCCCATGAGCGCGAGGTGGACATGATCGTGCTGGGGGCCCACCGCAAGCGTGGCCAACCTGACCTGGTGGCCGGCACCACCCTGGCCCGGGTGCTGCGCAGCGCCCCCTGCCCGGTGCTCTCGGTGAGCCACACCGCCAGCCAGGGCTGGCAGGAGATCCTGCTGCCCATGGACTTCTCGCTGACCTCGCGCCACACCCTGCGCGAGACCCTGCGCCGCTTCCCCGACACCCGCCTGACCCTGCTCCACGCCTGGGACATCCCCGGCGAGCGCGAGCTGGGCTCCCGCGGCGACTTCGCCCGCTGGCGCGATCGCGAGGTGGCGCGCCTGCAGACCCAGCTGGAGGCCGAGGTGGAGCGCCTGATGGCCGAGCTGGACGACGTGCCGGAGGTGGAGCTGGTGCTGGAGCAGGGCGCCCCCCTGGAGGTGCTGATGCGCCGCCTGCGGCGCCAGCCGCCCGACCTGCTGGCGCTGGGCAGCCGAGGCCAGCTGGGCCGCCACAGCCAGATCACCGAGTCGCTGCTGGCCGAGCCCCACTGCGACATCATGCTGTGCCGCGCCTGGTAGGACATCAGACAGAACCTGTACGAAATAATGGTGTCCGTATAGGCGAATCCCGTCAGGAGGCTTCGCCATGCGACCCCGAATTCTCGCCCTACTGCTCCTGCTGGCGCTCCCGGCCACCGCCCCGGCTGCGGAGCGCGTGGAGGTCAACGGCGCCCGCTTCGCCACCAGCCTGGAGGCGGACGGCCAGCCCTTCGAGCTGGTCGGCCACGGCCTGTTCCGCTACATGATCTGGGACGCCTACGCCGGCGCCTACTACCAGGCGCCCGGGGCCTCGACGCCCGCGCCCCTGGAAGCGATTCCGCGGCGCCTGGAGCTCGAGTACTTCCACGCCATCGAGGCCGACGACTTCACCGGGGTGACCCGCGACCAGGTCCGCGAGGACCTCGGCGAGGCCGGCTACCGCCAGCTGCTGCCGAGGCTCAACGCCTTCACCCGCGCCTACCGCAGCGTCGAGCCCGGCGACCGTTACGCCCTGACCTGGAGCGAGGCCGGACTGAGCCTAGCGCTCAACGGCGAGACCCTCTTCGAAGGCGGCGACCCGGCCCTGGCCGAGGCGCTCTTCTCCACCTGGCTCGGCGACTCGCCGCTCAAGGCGGGCTTCCGCGACGACCTGCTGGGGCGCCGCTGAGCCGCGACATGCTACCCTGCGCGCGTTGCAGATCGCCGGGAGAGAGAGGATGAAGGCACTGATCCAGCGCGTGACCCGCGCCAGCGTGACCGTGGAGGGGCGAACCGTGGGCGCCATCGACCATGGCCTGCTGGCCCTGGTGGGGGTGGAGAAGGGAGACGACGAAGTCGCGGTAGAGCGGCTGCTGCACAAGCTGCTGCACTACCGGGTGTTCGGCGACACCGAAGGCAAGATGAACCTCAACCTGCAGCAGGTGGAGGGCGGCCTGCTGCTGGTCTCCCAGTTCACCCTGGCCGCGGATACCCGCAAGGGGCTGCGCCCCAGCTTCTCCAGCGCCGCCCCGCCCGCCGAGGGCGACCGCCTCTTCCACCTCCTGCTGGAACGTGCCGAGGCGGCCTGGCCGAAGGTGGCCAGCGGCGAGTTCGCCGCCAACATGCAGGTCGCCCTGGTCAACGACGGACCGGTGACCTTCCTGCTCGAAAGTTGAAAGCCGTAAGCCGTAAGCCGTAAGCCGTAAGCCGTAAGCCGTAAGCCGTAAGCCAAGATCTCGCCACCGAAACGCGCAGCAAGGACTTTTCGTACAGCGTAAAGCGTATGGCTTACAGCTCACGGTGGTATCCGGCGACTTACGGCGTAACGCTTATAGCTTACAGATCAGGGCGAAGCCCGGGCGGCATCCTCCAGCTCCTCCTCGGCGGCGAGCCACTCCGCTTCCAGGTCCCCAAGGCGCGATGTCAGCTCCCCCTGGCGCGCCAAGGTCGCGGTGAGCGCCTCCTTGCGCGCGGGGTCGGTGTAGAGCTCGGGCTCGCCCAGCGCCTCCTCCACCTCGGCGATCTCGGCCTGGACCTTCTCCATGGCCTGCTCGGCGCGGTCGCGGCGCTTCTTCAGCGGGCGTAGCTTCTCGCGCAGCTCGGCGGCGGCGCGGCGGGACGCCTTGCGGTCCTCCTTCGGCGCGCCCTGCTCGGCCTGGCGCTCTACCTTGTCGTCGCGGGCCTCGCGCCGCGCCCCCTCCAGGCGCGCCTTGAGCCAGGCGCGGTAGTCCTCCAGGTCACCGTCGAAGGGCTCCACCCGGTGGTCGGCGACCCGCCAGAACTCATCCACGGTGGCGCGCAGCAGGTGGCGGTCGTGGGAGACCAGGATCACGGTGCCCTCGAAGGCCGCCAGGGCCTCGGTGAGCGCCTCGCGCATCTCCAGGTCCAGATGGTTGGTGGGCTCGTCCAGCAGCAGCAGGTTGGGCTTCTGCCAGGCCACCAGGGCCAACGCCAGGCGCGCCTTCTCGCCGCCGGAGAAGCGCCCCACCTCGCCGAAGACGTCGTCGCCGGGGAAGCCGAAGCCGCCCAGGAAGTTGCGGATCGCCTGGTCACTGGCGGTGGGCGAGAGGCGCTGCACATGCATGAAGGGGGTAGACGCGAGGTCGAGCCCCTCCAGCTGATGCTGGGCGAAGTAGCCGATCGCCAGGTGCTCGCCGGGCACCCGCTTGCCGGCCAGCAGCGGCAGCTCGCCGGTGAGCGACTTGATCAGGGTCGACTTGCCGGCGCCGTTGGGGCCCAGCAGGCCGATGCGGCTGCCCGGCTGCAGGGTCACCCTGACGTCGTCGAGCTGCACCGTCTCGCCGCCGTCCGCGTGGCGATAGCCCAGGCGCGCCTCGTCCAGCACCAGCAGCGGGTGCGAGGTCTTGTCCGCGGCGGGCAGTGTGAAGTGGAAGGGCGAGTCGGCGTGGGCCACGGCGATGTCGCCCATGCGCTCGAGCATCTTCAGGCGGCTCTGGGCGGCGCGGGCCTTGGTGGCCTTAGCGCGGAAGCGTGCCACGAAGCGCTCGATCTCCTCGCGGCGCGCCTGCTGCTTGGCGGCCTCCGCCTGCTGCAGCGCCAGCTTCTCGGCCCGGGTGCGCTCGAAGGTGGAGTAGTTGCCGCGGTAGAGCACCAGGCGGCGGCGGTCGAAGTGGACGATGTGGTCGCACACCGCGTCGAGGAAGTCGCGGTCGTGGGAGATCAGCAGCAGGGTGCCCGGGTAGCGGGTCAGCCACTGCTCGAGCCACAGCAGGGCGTCGAGGTCCAGGTGGTTGGTGGGCTCGTCCAGCAGCAGCAGGTCGGAGGGCATGAACAGGGTCCGTGCCAGGTTGACGCGCATGCGCCAGCCGCCGGAGAAGGCCGACAACGGACGCGCCAGGTCCGCCTGGTCGAAGCCCAGTCCCACCAGCAGCTGGGCGGCCCGCGCCGGCGCGCTGTAGCCGTCCAGCGCCTCGATCACCCCGTGCAGCTCCGCCTCGCGGTGGTCGTCGCCCGCCTCCCGGGCGGCCGCCAGGGCCGCCTCGGCGCGGCGCAGCTCGGCGTGGCCGTCGAGCACATGGTCGAGCAGCGAGCGCTCCAGCGCCTCCACCTCCTGGGCCATGTGGGCGATGCGCTGCCCGCCACTCATCTCCACCTCGCCGCGATCCGGGGCCAGCTCCCCCAGCAGCAGCTTGAACAGGCTCGACTTGCCGGCCCCGTTGGGACCGACGATGCCCGCCTTGTGGCCGGCGTGCAGGGTCAGGTCGGCCCCCTCCAGCAGGGCCTGGGTGCCGCGTTGCAGGGAAACTTGGCGCAGTGCGATCATGCGGGCTCCACGAGGGTGCGGCCGCCGCGGGCGGCGACGGCGGGAAGACGATGAGCGACAATTCTACCGAAATGCACGCCGATCTGCGGGACCGGCTCGCCAGCGATCCGCTGTGGGAGTTCGCCCTCGCGTTCTACGCCCGCCCGGGAGTGGAAGGCGCCTGCCTCGGGCTACAGGACCAGGCCGGCATCGACGTCTGCGAGCTGCTGTGGCGCTGCTGGCTGCTGACCCACGACGCCCTGCCGGGCCAGGCCGCCGAGGCCGGCCTCGCCGCGGTGCAACGCTGGCAGCGCGAGGTCACCGCACCGCTGCGCGGGCTGCGCCGCGAGCTCAAGGCCGATGCCGCGCTCCGCGAGGGTGTCGCACGGCTGCGCGAGGCCCTCAAGCGTGCCGAGCTCGAGGCCGAGCGCGAGACCCTGGCGCGCCTCGAATCCCTGGCCCTCGCCCACCCCCTGGCGCCGCTCCCACCCACCGAGGGAGCGGCGGAAAAAGCGCTGCAAAACGCCCTGCAACTGCAGAAAAAACCCCATCTTTCAACGCTCAATAGCCTGGTGGCGCGCCTTGACCCTCCCCGGGGGCCACGCTAGCCTGAAATCAGCCGCGTGAATGTGATGTTCACTCGATGCCTTGTGGCAAGCACCCGCAAGCCCGGGCAACAACCTGCAGAAGGACCACAAGAATGAAGTCACACAAGCTGTTGACCACCGCCGGTATCGGCGCACTGATGTTCGGCATGACCTCCGCCGCCATGGCGGATAACTGGCGCTACGCCCACGAGGAGTACGAGGGCGACGTCCAGGATGTCTTCGCCGTGGCCTTCAAGGAGTATGTCGAGGAGAACTCCGACCACAGCGTCCAGATCTACCGCTTCGGCGAGCTGGGCGAGTCCGACGACATCATGGAGCAGACCCGCAGCGGCATCCTGCAGTTCGTCAACCAGTCACCGGGCTTTACCGGCTCGCTGATCCCGTCGGCGCAGATCTTCTTCGTTCCCTATCTGCTGCCCACCGACATGGAGACGGTGCTCGAGTTCTTCGACGAGAGCACGGCCATCAACGAGATGTTCCCCGAGCTCTACGCCGAGCATGGCCTCGAGCTGCTGAAGATGTATCCCGAGGGCGAGATGGTGATCACCACCGACGAGCCCATCGAATCCGTGGATGACTTCCAGAACAAGAAGATCCGCGTGATGACCAACCCACTGCTCTCCGAGACCTACAAAGCCTTCGGTGCGACCCCCACGCCGCTGCCCTGGGGCGAGGTCTACGGCGGCCTGCAGACCGGCATCCTCGACGGCCAGGAGAATCCCATCTTCTGGATCGAGTCCGGCGGTCTCTACGAGGTCTCCCCCCACCTGACCTTCACCGGCCACGGCTGGTTCACCACCGCCATGATGGCCAACCAGGACTTCTTCGATGGCCTCTCCGAGGAGGACCAGCAGCTGGTGCGTGATGCCTCCGAGGCGGCCTACGACCACACCATCGAGCATATCCAGGGCCTGGCCGAGGAGTCGCTGAACAAGATCACCGAAGCCTGCGACAACTGCACCGTCACCCGCCTGGACGACGAGCAGATCGCCAAGCTCAAGGAGCAGGCACCGCAGGTCGAGGAGGCCTTCGTCGAGATGGCCGGCGACCAGGGTGCCGAGCTGCTCGAGCAGTTCAAGGCCGACCTCGAGGCCGTGACCTCCGACGAGGAGTAAGCTCGCCTCGCCGCGCCAGTGCCGGGGGGTGGCCCATAGCGGGTCACCCCCCGTGTCGTTGGGGGCCGCGTGCTCGGCAACGCGTGCACGCAGCGTTGACCCGGCGGGCACACCGTGGCGCCCACGGGTCGTATGCTGACAGCCGAGGGCGCCATTCCTGGCCTACCTGCATGCTGAAGGGAGTGCAGCCATGACAGACGAAGAAACCGAAAAGAACTACCGCTCCGGCCTGCCCGGCCCGCTGGGGGTCATCGACACCCTGCTCAGCAAGCTCGAGGCGGTGCTGCTGGCCATGGGCGTGCTGCTGATGGCGGTCAACACCATCGCCAACGTCATCGCCCGCTTCGTGTTCGGCGACAGCATCTTCTTCTCGGGTGAGATCAACCGCATCCTGATCATCATGATCACCTTCGCCGGCATCGGCTATGCGGCGCGCCATGGGCGCCACATCCGCATGTCGGCCATCTACGATGCGCTGCCGGTGGGCGGACGCCGGGCGCTGATGATCGTGATCGCCCTGTTCACCTCGCTGGTGATGTTCTTCCTGCTCTACTACTCGGTGGTCTACATCCTGGAGCAGCGTGCCAGCGGTCGCGTGCTGCCGGCACTGGGCTTCGAGATCTGGTGGATCTACGTGTGGGCGCCGCTGGGTTTCCTGATCACCGGCATCCAGTACCTGCTCACCGCGATCAAGAACATGACCTCACGGGACGTCTACCTCTCGACCGGGGTACTGGACGGTTACAAGGACACGGAAACGGAAGTCTGACGCAGGGCCAACACCCGAGGGGAACGTACAATGACCACCATAATGGTATGCACCATGATCGGATTGCTGCTGCTGGGCTTTCCGATGATGATCCCGCTGCTCACCGCGGCGGTGATCGGCTTCTTCATGATGTTCAACGGCCTCGGCCAGATGGACACCCTGATCCAGCAGATGTTCGCCGGCATCCGCCCCGCCTCGCTGATCGCGGTGCCGATGTTCATCCTCGCCGCCGACATCATGACCCGCGGCCAGTCCGCCGACCGGCTGATCGCCATGGTGATGTCCTTCATCGGCCACGTGAAGGGCGGGCTGGCGGTCTCCACCGCCGCCTCCTGCACCCTGTTCGGCGCCGTCTCCGGCTCCACCCAGGCCACGGTGGTGGCGGTGGGCTCGCCGCTGCGCCCCAAGATGCTTAAGGCCGGCTACTCCGACTCCTTCACCCTGGCGCTGATCATCAACTCCAGCGATATCGCCTTCCTGATCCCGCCGAGCATCGGCATGATCATCTACGGGGTCATCTCCGAGACCTCCATCGGCGAGCTGTTCATCGCCGGCATCGGTCCCGGGCTGATGATCCTGGCGATGTTCTCGGTCTACTGCGTGATCTATGCCATGGTGCGTGACGTGCCCACCGAGGCCCGGGCCAACTGGCGCCAGCGCATGACCGCGGTGCGCCAGGCGCTGTGGCCGCTGGGCTTCCCGGTGATCATCGTCGGCGGCATCTACGGCGGCGTCTTCAGCCCCACCGAGGCGGCCGCGGCCTGCGTGCTCTACGCGATCTTCCTGGAGTTCATCGTCTTCCGCTCGCTGAAGATGCAGCACATCTACGCCATCGCCAAGTCCACCGGCCTGATCACCGCGGTGGTCTTCATCCTGGTGGCCGCGGGCAACGGCTTCTCCTGGATCATCTCCTTCGCCCAGATCCCCCAGGCGATCCTCGAGGCCGTGGGCATCAACGAGGCCGGTCCCACCGGGGTGCTGATCGCCATCTGCATCGCCTTCTTCGTCGCCTGCATGTTCGTCGACCCCATCGTGGTGATCCTGGTGCTGACGCCGATCTTCGCCCCGGCGATCGCCAGCACCGGCCTCGACCCGGTGCTGGTGGGTATCCTGATCACCCTGCAGGTGGCCATCGGCTCGGCGACGCCCCCCTTCGGCTGCGACATCTTCACCGCCATCGCCATCTTCAAGCGCCCCTACTGGGATGTGATCAAGGGCACCCCGCCCTTCATCTTCATGCTGGTGCTGGCCGCGGCGCTGCTGATCATGTTCCCCCAGATCGCCCTGTTTCTGCGTGACGTGGCGTTCAACTGATCCAAGGAGAAGCGACCATGTTCAATCGGATCCTGGTCCCGGTGGATGGCTCCAAGGGCGCCCTCAAGGCGCTGGAGAAGGGCGTCGGGCTGCAGCTGCTGACCGGCGCGGAGCTCTACCTGCTGTGCGTCTTCAAGCACCATAGCCTGCTGGAGGCGTCGCTCTCCATGGTGCGGCCCGACAAGCTGGAGATCCCCGACGACGCCCTCAAGGAGTACGCCACCGAGATCGCCGTGCATGCCAAGAACCAGGCCATGGAGATGGGCGTGCCGGCCGAGAAGCTGCGCGCCTTCGTCAAGGGCGGGCGCCCCTCGCGCACCATCGTGCGCTTCGCCCGCAAGCGCGAGTGCGACCTGATCGTGATCGGCGCCCAGGGCACCAACGGCGACAAGAGCCTGCTGCTGGGCAGTGTCTCCCAGCGCGTGGCGGGCTCCGCCCACTGCCCCACCCTGGTGGTCTGACCCCGCCCTGGCTTATGCCAGGGGCTAACACGGTTGGCTCGCACTCGGTAGCGAAAGGCGCTGGGGACAGGTCGAAGAGGGGGTCCTATGCCAGGGACGGCATCGGTATCGCCCAGGGATGGGTTTACAGCGCCCCCTCGCAGGCCTGTCACCGGAAAAGCCTTGCGCGATGATGCTATCCATCTACGCTCCCCGGCCCGGTTGCCGCGTGCTGCGGAACCGGGCCGCCCCTGTTAGAGTCCCATGGTTCGCATTCACCCAGGCACCTGCGGTGCCGGAACCATAAGGGACCCCCATGAAACGACTGCTGACCACCGTCTCGCTCACCGCCCTGCTGGGTGCCGCCCCCCTGGCGTTCGGCGCCATCGAGAGCGACGAGCAGAAGCTGGGCTACAGCCTCGGCGTGACCCTGGGCCAGAGCCTGCAGCAGGACGTCGATACCCTCGACGTCGACGCCTTCACCCAGGCCATCCGTGACGTCTTCGCCGGCGAGGAGCTCGCCATGAGCGACGAGGAGATGGCCGAGACGCTGATGAACTTCCAGCAGCAGGCCATGGCCGAGCGCCAGGCCGAGGCCGAGGCGGCCGCCGAGGCCAACCGCGCCGAGGGCGAGGCCTACCTGGCCGAGAACGCCGAGCGCGACGGCGTCGAGACCACCGATTCCGGCCTGCAGTACCGCGAGCTGGAGAGTGGCGACGGTGCCACCCCGGACGCCGGCGACAGCGTCGAGGTGCACTACGAGGGCACCCTGATCGACGGCACCGTCTTCGACAGCTCCTACGAGCGCGGCGAGCCGGTCAGCTTCCGCGTCGACCAGGTGATCGAGGGCTGGCAGGAGGCCCTGCAGATGATGAGCGTGGGCGACACCTGGGAGATCGTGATCCCCCACGAGCTCGCCTACGGTGCCCAGGGCCAGGGCCCCATCGGTCCCTACGAGACCCTGACCTTCAAGGTCGAACTGCTTGACGTGATGGCCGACGAGGACGCCGCCGGCAGCGCCGAAGGCGATGAGTAAGCCCCGCGCGGGCCGCCGGGTAGCGGCGGCGCTCCTCGCCGCCCTGCCCGCCGCACCGCTGCTGGCCGAGACACCCCCCGCCCCGCTCCCCGCACTCTCCGCCGACGCCGCGGCGACCAGCGTCATCGGCGTCTCCTCGGGGGGCTACATGGCCACCCAGCTGGCGGTGGCCTGGCCCGAGCGCTTCGCCGGCCTCGGCGTGCTGGCCGCCGGCCCCTGGTCCTGCGCCCGGGGCTCGCTGGGGCTGGCCCTCGGCCAGTGCATGGGCACCAGTCGCGGCCTCCCCGACCCCGAGGCGCTGGCGCAGCGCCTGGCCGACTATCGCGAACGCGACCTGGTGGGCGACGCCGAGGCGCTGGCCGAGCTGCGCGTCTACGTGTGGCACGGCGCGGCGGACGAGGTGGTGGCGCCGGCGCTGGGCGAGGCCCTCGCCGAGCAGTTCCGCGGCTGGCTGGCCGACTCCGAGCGCCAGCTGCGCCTGCGGCAGGACCCCGACATCGGCCACGGCTGGCCCGTAGACACGGCGCGGGTCGATGCCGCGACGGCCGAGCTGGGCGACTGCCGCGACGGCGGTGCCCCCCACCTGCTGGCCTGCGATCGCGACGTCGCCGGCGAAGCCCTGGCCTGGCTGCACGGGGAGCTCGACCCACCGGCGGAGGCCGAGCCCGCGGGCGAGCTGAGGCGCTTCGACCAAGGCGACTTCGACGCCAAGGGGCTCGCCGACACCGGTTACCTGTTCGTGCCGACGGGATGCGAGGCGGGCGGCTGCGCCGTGACCCTGGCCCTGCATGGCTGCAACATGGGCGCCGAGCTGATCGGCGAGGCCTTCGTGCGCCATACCGGCCTCAACGCCTGGGCGGCGGAGAATCGGCGCATCGTGCTCTACCCCCAGGCCGAGACCCGGCTCGGCAACCCCCAGGGCTGCTGGGACTGGTGGGGCTATGCCGAGAGCACCTGGCAGCTCGACCCCCTGCACGACAGCCGCCAGGGCAGCCAGACACGCGCGCTGATGGCGATGCTGGAGCGCCTGCAGGAAGACCCCTCGCCACGCTGATCGCCGGTAGTAAGGCCAGTGGGGTACCTAGAGCGTCTCGCGCAGCGCCGCGAGCAGCCCCTGGTGTGAGGGGGAGTAGAGCACCCGCCGCTGGATCTCCCCCTCACGATCGACCAGATAGAGCGACGAGCTATGGTCGATGGTGTAGCCCATGGCCGAATCCGGCGCCTCGACCTTGCGCCACACCACGCCGTAGCGCTCGGCCAGCTCCTCGAGCTGGGCCTGGCTGCCGGTGGCGCCGATGAAGCGCTCGCCGAAGAAGGCCAGATACTCCTCCAGCCGCTCGAGGCTGTCGCGCTCCGGATCCACAGAGACCATCAGCGGCACCACGCGCTGGCGCTGGGCGGGCTCGAGCTCGGCCAGCGCCTGACGCACCACCGCCAGGCTCATCGGGCAGACGTCGGGGCAGTAGGTGTAGCCGAAGAAGAGTACCGCCAGCTGGTCGTCGCCCAGGCTTTCGAGGCTGAACTCCCCCTGGGTCGAGGGGAGCTCCACCGGCCCCCCGACCGGGCCGCCATCGCCCCCGGAAGCCAGCTGCTGCTGGTACCAACCGACACCACCCACCGCCAGCAGCAGCACGATCAGGACAACACCGGCCCAGACTCCCTTGCGTTTCATGGCGCGTCTCTCTCCACATCGAAATCGAACCCGCTGCCCAGCTTACCATCGGCCGTCTCGACGATGACACGCGCCCGCCACGGCATCACCGCATCGGTGCAGATCGGGATCTGACCCTCGCCGTGGTAGCGGCCATCGTCACCCAGGGTCAGGGGGTAGCGATGCAACCCCATGTCCATATCGCGGCCAACGAAGTCCACCACCACGCGCTGGGCATCCACGCCATCAAGGGCGACCTCCAGGGGCAGTCGCTGCAGGGCGCGGATCTCGCCACGCACGCCGAGGTCGAGGGCCAGGCGGCGCTCGTTGCCCAGCTCGGCCAGGCAGGGCCCGGCACTCAGCTCGCAGCCGGGCGCCTCGGGGTACCAATGCACCTGCCCCGCATCGCGCAGCAGGTGACTGGCCAGGAACCATAACGCCACGGCCACCGTGCCCAGGGTAAACAGCACCAGCAGGCGCAACAGCGGCGGGCGGGGAATGGTCGCTTCGTGGCTGGAAGAGTCGGGCATGGAGGACATGATCCTCACGGTGAGAGGCTATGCCGGCAAGCTTATCAGTATTCGTCTGTGGCAGACTGCGGAGCGATGTCGCAGGCAACGAGACCAAGGAGACCGACATGGCGGATATCGCGGGGGCCCTGGGGCCCCTGTTCCTGCTGATCCTGCTGGGCTGTGTGCTGGACTGGCTGCGTCTGCCGGGGGGCGACTTCTGGCCACGGCTTGAGCGGCTGATCTACTTCCTGCTGTTCCCCGCCATGCTGGTCTCGACCCTGGCCACCGCCGACGTCAGCCAGGTACCGGTGACCCGAGTGGCGGTGGCGCTGCTCGGCGCCATGGGAGTGTTCGCCGCCCTGCTGTGGGCGCTGCGCGGCTGGATGGGCATGGAACCCGCGGCCTTCACCTCGGCCTTCCAGGGCGCTCTGCGTTTCAACACCTACGTGGGGGTAGCCGGCGCCGCGGCACTGCACGGCGCGCCGGGGGCCACCGTGGCCGCGGTGGCAGTGGCGCTGATGGTACCGGTGGTCAACGTGCTGTGCGTGGCCAGCTTCGTGGCCGCCGGCACCCTGGGCCGCGGCAGCCTGGGCAAGAGCCTGGCCGCCCTGGGCCGCAACCCGCTGATCCTGGCCTGCCTGGTCGGTATTGGCCTGAACGTCAGCGGCATCGGCCTGCCGGGCTGGAGTGCGGCGACGGTGGAACTGCTGGGGCGTGCCGCCCTGCCCCTGGGCCTGGTGGCGGTAGGCGTGGCGCTGCGCCCCGCGGCCCTGGTGCGCCGCGACCGTGGCATCTGGGCCAGCCATCTGGTGAAGCTGGGACTGATGCCGGCCCTGGCCCTGGCCCTGGCGCTGCTGCTGGGTCTCGATCCGGTGAGCCGCGACGTGGTGCTGCTGTTTGCCGCCCTGCCCACCGCCACCTCGGCCTATATCCTGGCCCGCCAGCTGGGCGGCGACGCCGAGATGATGGCGGCGCTGATCACCGGCCAGACCCTGCTGGCCATGGTGACCCTGCCGCTCTGGCTGCGACTGGCGGGCACCTGACTCGCACTGCAAATAAAAAACGCTCGCATTTGTGTTGACGAGACAAACGAGAACGATTACTCTTCAACTGTCGGCGTTGATGAGGCGCCGTCACCGGCCAGGGCCCGCCAGTCTCCTGGCCTGGTTTCTCCCTCCTCATTGCTAGTCACGGTCTTGCGCCACCCTCACCGAGGGTGGCCTTTTTCGTCTGTGCGTGGCTACACCGTGCGCGAGTAGCGCCCCTTGCTGTGGGCCAAGTAGGCATCGAAGGCCATGGCGGCGTTGCGCATCATCAGGCGCCCGGCGGGCAGCAGCTCGATCTCGTGCTCGCGGATCGCCAGCAGGCCATCGTCGGCCATCTCCAGGAGCGCCTCCAGGGCATCGGCGAAATAGTCGCGGAAGACGATGCCGTGCTCGGCCTCGATGGCGGCGAAGTCGATGCGGTTATGGCACATCAGGGCGTTGATCACGTCGCGACGCAGGCGGTCGTCGTCGCTCAGGCGATAGCCGCGGAACACCGCCAGGCGCCCCTCGCCCAGGCGATGCTGGTACTGGGCGGTCTCCTTGACGTTCTGGCTGTAGGTATCTCCCACCTTGCCGATGGAGGTGATCCCCAGGCCGATCATGTCGCAGTCGGCGTGGGTGGAGTAGCCCTGGAAGTTGCGCTGCAGGGTGCCGTTCTCCCGCGCCAGGGTCAGTTCGTCCTCGGGCAGGGCGAAGTGGTCCATACCGATGTAGACGTAGCCGGCCGCGGTGAGGCGGCGGATGGTCAGTTCGAGCAGCTCCAGCTTGCGCTCGGGGGGCGGCATGTCCTCGGGGCGGATCAGGCGCTGGGCCTTGAACAGCTCCGGCAGGTGGGCATAGCTGTAGGTGGCGATGCGATCCGGGCGCAGGGCGATGATCTTCTCCAGGGTGGCGTCGAAGCTGGCCACCGTCTGCAGCGGCAGGCCGTAGATCAGGTCGACGCTCACCGACTCGAAGCCCGCCTCCCGGGCGGCCTGCACCAGGGCGACGACATCCTCCTCGCTCTGCACGCGGTTGACCGCCTTCTGCACGTCGAGATCGAAGTCCTGGACCCCGAAGCTCAGGCGATTGAAGCCCAGGTCATGCAGCTCGTGGATCTGTTCGGGGGTCACGGTGCGCGGGTCCACCTCCAGGGAGAACTCGCGCTCCGCGGGCGGCGCGAAGTGGAAGGCGGCGTCGAGACTCGCCATCAGCTCGCCGAGCTGGGCATTGCTCAGGTAGGTGGGGGTGCCGCCGCCCAGGTGGAGCTGGGTCATGCGCCGGCCTTCGTCGAACAGCACCCCCTGCACCGCGATCTCCTCCTTGAGCCAGGCCAGGTACTCGGCGGCACGCTCGGTGTTGTGGGTGATGATCTTGTTGCAGGCGCAGTAGTAGCAGAGGCTCTTGCAGAAGGGGATATGCACGTAGACGGAGAGCGGCTTGGGCGTCTCGGCCCGGTTGCTGCGCTCGGCGGCGGCACGATAGTCATCCTCGGCGAAGGCCGTGTGGAACTGCGGGGCGGTGGGGTAGGAGGTATAGCGCGGCCCCGGACGGTCGTACTTCTCCACCAAGGGACGGTCGAAGAGCAGGTGGTCTTGCATGGTGAAACGGCCTCTTGGAAAACCCTGGCACCGCCGCGGCGATGCCGAATGCTGCGCAGTATGCCAGGCCGCGGCCGGCGCGTCGGTACCCTCGAGGGGGTAGTTGACCGAGGTCAATCGGCCCGCCTCGCTGGCGCTCGTCGGGACCAGGCCAGCAGCCGCCAGGCGACGACGCCCCAGGCCAGGCTCCAGGCCAGGGCCGATCCCCACAGCAGGAGGAGCCAGCCCTCACCCGCCGCAAAGGCCACCAGGCGCAGCACGGCGGCCAGGGAGAAGAGCAGCGCCAGCGGCAACAGCAGCGGCTCTCGCTCGGGCCGCCCCTTGGCCCTGAGGATGGCCTGGCGCAGCATGATGCCGCTGGCCAGGGTACCCAGCGCCCCCACGGTGAAGGCGTGCAGCACACCGCCCAGCGGCTGGCCCAGCCACAGGACACGCACCGCCAGCAGCAGCCCGAACCCCAGCCAGGCATACCCCAGCAGCAGGCCGAGCAGGTCGGGGCGCTGCCGACAGGCCCAGGGGCGCCAGCGCCAGAGCCGCCACAGCACCAGCAGCCCCGCTGTCGCCGTCAGGGGCGCTGCCAGGCTTGCCGTGGCTGACCAGGGGGCGAGCAGCGGGGTAACGCCCAGCAGCACGATCAGCGCCGCCTCCAGGCGCGGCTGGACCCCCGCGCCAACCTGTCGCCGGCTGGACATCAGGTGGCCATTGATCGCCGGCGCCAGCACGCGCCCCCCCATGAAGGTCATCAACAGCACCAGCCACAGCACGGCGTGGCGCATCAGCGCGGGGGTCAACATGCCGTGCTGCACCAGGCGCCCGGCCAGGCTGGCAATAGCGAGCAGGCAGAGCAGGCCCAGCAGCGGCGAGAGCAGCCGGTTGCGCCACTTCTTGGCGGCCAGGAAGCGCGGTACCAGCCGCCAGGCGAGCAGCGCGGCGAACAGGGCATCGGCCAGCAGCACCGGCAGGGCCGTGGGCCACAGCAGCCCGCCGGCCCGAGCAGCAAACCACAGCGCCGCCATCCCCAGCAGCCAGCGTCGTGGCAGCGGTCCCAGCAGATAGCCGGCGATCACCGCCAGGGCGAAGCCGAACAGCAGTTCGCGACCGTGTGCCGCAGGGGAGTCGATCAACCCCAGGGGAGCCCCGTGGTAGAATGCCAGCAGTGACAGCGGCACCATCACCGCCGCGTGCACTGCCGCCAGGGGGAAGAACAGCCGCCAGGCGGGCGTGGCGGGACGACCTCTGTCGGCCTTCGTTGACACAGCGCAACTCTCCCGGCGTGTCGTGGTGCTAAGATGTATATGTTTTACCACTTAGAGTCTACGCCTTCGCCGCCGGGAGGTCACGCCATGTCAGGAGCCGTCATCCGCCTCGCCTGGTGCGTCCTCACCTGGGGTTGCATCGGACTGGGCACCGCGGGACTCGCCCTGCCGCTGCTGCCGACCACGCCCTTCCTGCTGCTGGCCGCCTGGTCCGCCCCCAAGGGCTCGCCAAGGCTGGCCGCCTGGCTGCACGACCACCCGCGCTTCGGCCCCAGCCTGGCGGCCTGGCACGCCCACCGCGCGGTGCCGCGCCGGGCCAAGGCCCTCGCCCCGCTCCTGCTGGCCGCCAGCTGGATACTGCTGTGGACGAGCGACATGCCGCCCATCGGCCTGGCGCTGGCGGCGCTGCTGTTCCTGGCGGTGGCCGGCTATGTGCTGACCCGGCCTAGCGCGCCCGCCAGCCCCGAGGCCCCGCCACCGCGCGCCTGGGCCCGGCGCTGATTCGACCTTCGACCATGAGACGCCCCACATGCACCTGACCCGCTTCACCGACTACTCGCTGCGCGTGCTGCTCTTCCTGGCGGTCAAGGGCGAGGAGCGCTCCACCATCACCGAGATCGCCGAGCGCTTCGATATCTCCCGCAACCACCTGATGAAGGTGGTGCAGGACCTCAGCCACCACGGCTACATCACCTCCATCCGCGGCAAGAACGGGGGGCTGCTGCTCAGGCGCGAGCCGGAAAGCATCGTGCTCGGCGAGCTGGTGCGCCGCACCGAACGCGACCTCTCCCTGGTGGAGTGCTTCGGCGACGACAACGAGTGTGTGATCACGCCGGCCTGCCGGCTCAAGCACATCCTGATGGAGGCCCTGGAGGCCTTCCTGGCGGTGCTCGACGACTACACCCTCGAGGACCTACTGGGCCCGCGCCGCCAGCCGCTGATTCGCCTGCTGCAGCTGGACGAGCCTCCCGCCGCCTGAAACCCGCCTCCCGCGCATCCCATGCCGGGTCGCCACCCCTTCCCCTCCGGGCCACCGCCACATCGCGGCGGCCCTGGCGATGCCTCCCCCATTCTTTATTAGGCATTTCTTTTGCCTTTTCTCGTCACGGGTCTAGGCTGTAGATGACGCACGTCAAGCCGGGCAGACATCTTGGCTGGCAAGATGGCAACAGCTGCCCGGTGAGGTCGATTGTCGCAACCGGGCTGTTCTAGGCAGAAGAAGATGCATTCTGGAGGTTACTTATGAAGCTGATCCTCGCAGCCGCCATGCTGGGCGGCGCCGTGCTGGCCATGGACGCCCAAGCCGCCGGAGACCCCGCCGCCGGCGAGGGTAAGGTTGCCGCCTGCGCCGCCTGCCACGGTACCGACGGCATGGCCACTGCACCCATCTATCCGAATCTCGCCGGACAGAACGCCGAGTACCTGGTGAGTTCCCTCAAGGCCTACCGGGCCGGTGAACGCGGTGGTGGCATGTCCGCGATGATGACCCCCCAGGCCCAGGCGCTGTCGGACGAGGACATCGCCGACATCGCCGCCTACTACGCCAGCCTGGAGTGATGGCCCGGGCCGGCCCCAGGCCGGCCCTCTCCTGATGGGTGGCGGCGCCGGCCGCCAGGGCACTTACCCGCAAGGACCTCCCCATGTCCGCGACACCTCCTCGGCCAGCCGCCTTCGCCGGCTTGCTGCTGGCCCTGCTTTGCCTGCTGATCAGCCTGCCGCTGCAGGCCCTGGAGCTCGACCCGCTGCGCGAGGGCTTCCCGCAGGCGGACCGCCTCGAGCCCGCCGACTCCCAGTGGCCGGTCAGCCGCGTGATGGCCGGCGACGAGACGCTCGGGTACGCCTTCGAGAGCGTCGAGATGGCGCCGATTCCCGCCTACTCCGGCAAGCCCGTCAACCTGCTGGTGGGGATCGACCTCGAGGGCAGGATCGTCCAGGCCGACGTGATCGGCCACGAGGAGCCCATCATGCTGGTGGGAATTCCCGAGGAGAAGCTCGAGGGCTTCGCCGATGACCACGTCGGTGCCCACGTCAACGACCGCATGAAGGTGGGCGGCAACCTGGATGCCATCTCCGGGGCCACCGTCACCGTGATCGTGGTCAGCGACACCGTGATGCGTGCCGCCCGCCTGGTGGCCGCCGAGCAGGGGCTGATCGCCGACCCCTCCGCCACACCGGCGGCAACGGTGCGCGAGGATGTCTTCGAGGCGGCGGACTGGTCGACGCTCACCGGCGACGGCACCATCCGCCGCCTGCACCTGACCCATGGCGAGGTGGACGACTCCTTCGTGGGCACCCCGGCCGAGGATTACATGCATACGCCGCAGCCGGCGGAGCGCACCTTCATCGAGCTCTTCTACACCTACCTGAACCCGCCCACCGCCGGGCGCAACCTGCTCGGCGACACCGGCTACGAGCAGCTGATGGAGCGGCTCGACGAGGGCGAGCATGCCATCGCGGTGATGGGGCGCGGCGACTACTCCTTCAAGGGCTCCGGCTACGTGCGCGGGGGCATCTTCGATCGCATCGAGCTCTCCCAGAACGGCAACACCGTGAGCTTCCACGACCGCGACCATATCCGCCTGGGCAACCTCGGCATCGAGGGCGCCCCGCCCTTCGACGAGCGCGATATCTTCATCATTCGCGATGCGGCCGCCTTCGATCCCGGCCAGCCGTGGCAGCTGGAGCTGCTGGTGCGCCGCGCCTCCGGCCCCCTGGACACCGAGTTCAGCCGCTTCAGCGCCGACTACCGCGTGCCCGAGGCCTATATCGAGCGCCCCGAGCCGCCCAAGGAGGTGCCGATCTGGGTCGAGGTGTGGAAGGACAAGGCCTTCCAGATCGCCGTGCTCGCCGCCGGCCTGCTGGTGCTCACCGGCATCATGCTGTTCCAGGACGTGCTGGTGAAGCACCCGCGCATCCTGCGCCCGCTACGCCTGGGCTTTCTGGTCTACACCCTGGTGTTCATCGGCTGGTACTCCCTGGCCCAGCTCTCGGTGGTCAACATCCTGACCTTCACCAACGCCCTGATCACCGACTTCAGCTGGGGCTCCTTCCTGATCGACCCGATGATGTTCATCCTCTGGTCGTTCGTGGCGGTGAGCCTGCTGCTGTGGGGCCGCGGGGTGTTCTGCGGCTGGCTGTGCCCCTTCGGCGCCCTCCAGGACCTGGTCAACAAGGCCGCGCGCAGGCTCGGCGTCAGGCAGTTCGAGCCGCCCTTCGGCCTCCACGAGCGGCTCTGGGCGCTGAAGTACATCATCCTGCTGGGGCTGTTCGCGGTGTCGCTACACTCGCTGGGCACCGCCGAGCGCTACGCCGAGGTGGAGCCCTTCAAGACCGCCATCACCCTGCGCTTCCAGCGCGAGTGGGGCTTTCTGCTCTACGCCCTGGTGCTGGTGGCGATCTCCGCCGTCAACCACAAGTTCTACTGCCGCTACGTCTGCCCGCTGGGCGCCGGCCTGGCGATCCCCGCCCGCCTGCGCCTGTTCGACTGGCTGAAGCGGCACCGCGGCGACTGCGGCACCCCGTGCCAGATCTGCGCCAACGAATGCGAGGTGGCCGCCATCCATCCGGATGGTCGCATCAATGCCAACGAGTGCCACTACTGTCTCGACTGCCAGATCACCTACCACGACGACAAGCGCTGCCCGCCGATGATCAAGCGCCGCAAGCGCTTCGAGAAGGCATCGCGGCTCTCCCGTGGCCAGGGAGGCGTCGGGACCCACGATCCCGCCAGCGCACGGCTGCAGCGGATTCCGACCTACCAGGAGGAGTGAACCATGAGTGACAAGAAGAAAGAGATCGAGAATCTCGGACGCCGCCACTTCCTGCGCAACAGCGCGGTGACCGGCGTGGCCGGGGCGGGACTGGCCGGCGGCTTCGGCGCCGGCACCCTGCTCGGCGGCAGCGAGAAGGCCCGCGCCGCCGAGGGCAGCATCGAGGTTGCCCCGGGCGAGCTCGACGAGTACTACGGCTTCTGGAGCGGCGGCCACTCCGGCGAGGTCCGGGTGCTGGGCGTTCCCTCCATGCGCGAGTTGATGCGCATCCCGGTATTCAACATCGACAGCGCCACCGGCTGGGGGATCACCAACGAGTCCAGGCGCATCCTTGGCGACTCGGCGCGCTTCCTCAACGGCGACTGCCACCACCCGCACATCTCCATGACCGATGGCAGCTACGACGGCAAGTACCTGTTCATCAACGACAAGGCCAACACCCGGGTGGCCCGCATCCGTCTCGACATCATGAAGACGGACAGGATCACCACCATCCCCAACGTCCAGGCGATCCACGGCCTGCGCCTGCAGAAGGTGCCGCACACCCAGTACGTCTTTGCCAACGCCGAGTTCCCCATCCCCCATCACGACGACGGCGTGGTCAACGACGGCCGCGGCATGGAGAACCCGGAGGGCTACTACACCATGTTCAACGGCATTGACGCCGAGAGCATGGAAGTGGCCTGGCAGGTGATCGTCGACGGCAACCTCGACAACACCGACGCCGACTACACCGGTCGCTTCGTGGCCTCGACCTGCTACAACTCCGAGAAGGGCATGACCCTGGCCGACACCATGCGTGCCGAGCGCGACTGGGTGGTGGTGTTCGATGTCGAGGCGATCGAGGCCGCCGTGGCCGCCGGCGAGTTCAAGACCCTGGGCGACAGCGAGGTGCCGGTGGTCGACGGTCGCCAGGGCTCGAAGGTGACCCGCTACATCCCCGTGCCCAAGAACCCCCACGGCCTCAACACCTCGCCGGACGGCAAGTACTTCATCGCCAACGGCAAGCTCTCGCCCACCTGCTCGATCATCGCCATCGACAAGCTCCCGGCGCTGTTCGACGACGCCATCGAGCCGCGGGACGCCGTGGTCGGCGAGCCGGAGCTGGGCCTGGGGCCGCTGCACACCACCTTCGACGGTCGCGGCAACGCCTACACCACGCTGTTCATCGACAGCCAGGTGGCCAAGTGGAACATCGAGGACGCCATCCGCGCCTACAACGGCGAGGAGGTCAACTACCTGCGCCAGAAGCTGGATGTGCACTACCAGCCGGGGCACAACCACGCCAGCCTCACCGAGACCAAGGATGCCGACGGCAAGTGGCTGGTGGTGCTCTCCAAGTTCGCCAAGGACCGCTTCCTGCCGGTGGGCCCGCTGCACCCCGAGAACGACCAGCTGATCGACATCTCCGGCGAGGAGATGAAGCTGGTCCACGACGGTCCCACCTACGCCGAGCCCCACGACTGCATCCTGGCACGCGCCGACCAGATCAACCCGAAGAAGGTCTGGACCCGCGACGACCCCTTCTTCGCCGAGACCGTGGCCATGGCCGAGCAGGATGGCGTCACCCTGGAGACCGACAACAAGGTCGTGCGCGACGGCAACAAGGTGCGCGTCTACATGACCTCGGTGGCGCCGCAGTTCGGCCTGACCGAGTTCACGGTCAAGCAGGGCGACGAGGTCACCGTGGTGGTCACCAACCTCGACCAGGTCGAGGACGTCAGCCACGGCTTCACCATGACCAACCATGGCGTCGCCATGGAGATCAGCCCCCAGCAGACCGCCAGCGTCACCTTCACCGCCGATAAGCCCGGGGTGCACTGGTACTACTGCCAGTGGTTCTGCCATGCCATGCACATGGAGATGACCGGCCGCATGCTGGTCGAGAAGGCCTGATAGCTGTTGAGTCAAGGTAATAGGGCACCCTTAGCCTCATGAAGCGAGAGGCGCCGGGGACAAGCCGAAGAGGAGGTCCTACGCCAGGGATGGCGTCGGTAGCGTACAAGGATGTATTCACAGCGCCTCCTCGCAGGCTTGTCGCCGGGTCAGCCTCGACCGATGAACGCCAACCCGGGTGCCCCCTCCCAATTCCCCCGCCTTTTCGCGGAGAGACGCATGATGCGACGACTGCGAGACGTCGTCCCCCGACTGTTTCCTGCCGCCTGGCTGCTCCTATGTTTACTGGCCGGGCTGCCGGGCGGCCTGCTGGCCGCCGAGCTGACGGCCAGCCCCGGCGAGCCGCTGCAGACGCTGGTCGAGCGGGCCGAGCGCGGCGACCGCCTGCTCCTGCCCGAGGGCCGCTACCCCGGCCCGCTGGTCATCGACCGCACCCTCACCCTCTCGGGCGTGCCCGGCGCGGTGATCGACGCCGGCGGCGAGGGCCACGCCGTGGTGCTCAAGGCCCCGGAGATCGTGAT
The DNA here is from genome assembly GCF_000475415.1 of Halomonas sp. PBN3. NCBI lineage: Bacteria > Pseudomonadati > Pseudomonadota > Gammaproteobacteria > Oceanospirillales > Halomonadaceae > Halomonas > Halomonas sp. PBN3. The sequence continues at coordinate 86,112 of NZ_AXCA01000001.1, forward strand.
CGAGGGTGTGACCATCGAGAACTGGGGCGCCAACCTCACCGAGATGGATGCCGGCCTCTTCGTCGAGGAGAGCGCCCGCGGCAGCCTGATCCGCGACGCACGGCTCGAAGGCCCCGGCTTCGGCATCTGGCTCGACGCCGTCAGCGACGTCCAGGTGCGTGACAACGTGATCCGCGGCGACGAGTCGCTGCGCTCCCAGGATCGCGGCAACGGCGTGCACCTGTTCAACTCCCGCAACGTCACCGTGGCGGGCAACGATATCCGCCATACCCGCGACGGCATCTACATCGACACCACCAGCCAGAGCCTGCTGCGCGGCAACCATATGCAGGCGCTGCGCTATGGCGTGCACTACATGTACGCCTACGACAACCGCGTGGAGGGCAACACCACCCGCGACACCCGCACCGGCTATGCGCTGATGCAGTCCAAGCGCCTCGAGGTGATCGGCAACCGCTCCGAGGGTGACCGCAACTACGGCATCCTGATGAACAACATCACCGGCTCGACGCTGCGCGGCAACCACGTCAGCGGCGCCCACCAGCGCCGCGACGCCCAGGGCAAGGGGCTGGTCAACGGCGCCGAGGGCAAGGCGCTGTTCGTCTACAACGCCCAGTACAACCGCTTCGAGGCCAACCGCTTCGCCGACAGCGACATCGGTATCCACCTCACCGCCGGCTCCGAGGACAACGAGCTGGTCGGCAACGCCTTCGTCGACAACCGCCAGCAGGTGATGTACGTGGCCACCCGGGCCCAGGAGTGGTCCGAGGCGGGGCGCGGCAACTACTGGAGCGACTACCTCGGCTGGGACCTCGACGGCGATGGCGTGGGCGACACCCCCTATGAGCCCAACGACGCCATGGACCGCCTGCTGTGGCGCTACCCGGTGGCGAGGCTGCTGATGCACAGCCCCGCGGTGCTGGCGCTACGCTGGGTGCAGCGCCAGTTCCCGGTGTTCCGTCCCCAGGGCGTCAAGGACAGCCATCCGCTGATGCACGAACCCGACCTCAACCCACACGACCTCGGAGACGCCGACGCATGACCGCGGTGATCGACTTCCAGGGCGTCACCCGCCGCGACGGCGGCCTGGTGCGCCTCGACGCCCTCGACCTCCAGGTGAACGAGGGCGAGGTGCTGGCCCTGCTGGGCCACAACGGTGCCGGCAAGACCACCACCATGCACCTGATCCTCGGGCTGCTCTCGCCCAGTGAAGGGCGCCTGTCCGTGCTCGGCGGTGCCCCCGACGGCACCCACGCCGAGACGCTGCGTCGCCGCCTGGGCTACCTGCCCGAGAACGTCAGCTTCTACGAGCAGCTGAGCGGCCGCGAGGTGCTCGACTACTTCGCCCGCCTCAAGCGGGTCGACCGCGGCCAGGTGGACACGCTGCTGGAGCGGGTCGGCCTCGGCCATGCCGCCCGGCGCCGGGTGAAGACCTACTCCAAGGGCATGCGCCAGCGCCTGGGGCTGGCCCAGGCGTTGCTCGGCGACCCGCGCCTGCTGCTCCTCGACGAGCCCACCACCGGCCTCGACCCGGCCGCCACCCGCGACTTCTACGAGACGGTGCGCGACCTGCGCGATCGCGGCTGCACGGTGCTGCTCTCCTCCCACGTGCTGCCCGGCGTGGAGCCCTACATCGACCGTGCGCTGATCCTGGGTGGCGGCAAGCGCCTGGCGCTGGGCAGCCTGGCGGAGCTGCGCGAGGCGGCCGCCCTGCCGATCACCATGCGCGCTCGGGGCCATGGCGGCGACCTCGCCACGCGCCTCGCCGGCTGGGAGGACCCGCGCATCGCGGCCCGGCCCGTCGACGGCCACGAGGTGACCCTGACGGTGCCGCCGGACGCCAAGCTCGCGGTACTCCGCCGGCTCACCGACACCGCCGGCGTCGACGACATCGAGCTGCTGCCCCCCACCCTGGAGCACCTCTACACCCACTTCTCCGCCGACCTCTCGCCTGCGACACGAGGAGACGCCGAATGACCGCCATCCTGACCATCGCCGGCAAGGAGTTCCGCGACGGCCTGCGCAACCGCTGGGTGCTGGCCATCGCCCTGGTGCTGGCCTTCCTCGCCGTGGGCATCGCCTGGTTCGGCGCCGCCGCCAGCGGCGGCCTGGGCTTCACCTCGCTGGCCACCACCGTGGTCAGCCTGGCCACCCTGGCGGTGTTCCTGATCCCGCTGATCGCCCTGCTGCTGGCCTACGATGCGGTGGTGGGTGAGCAGGAGGCGGGCACCCTGCTGCTGCTGCTCACCTACCCCATCAGCCGCACCCAGCTGCTGCTCGGCAAGTTCCTCGGCCACGGCCTGATCCTGGGCGCGGCCACGGCGCTGGGCTTCGGTATCGCCGGGGCGGTGATCGCGCTGGGGGCCGAGGGCGTGGCGCTGGCCGAGCTGGCCGCCGGCATGGGGCTGCTGATCGGCAGCAGCATCCTGCTCGGCTGGGTGTTCATCGCCTTCGCCTACCTGATCAGTGTGTGGGTCACCGAGAAGGCCCGCGCCGCCGGCCTGGCGCTGGTGGTGTGGTTCCTGTTCGTGCTGGTCTTCGACCTGGGGCTGCTGGCGCTGCTGGTGAGCGTCGAGCGCGGTGGCGACTGGCTGCCCTGGCTGCTGCTGCTCAACCCCACCGAATGCTTCCGCCTGATCAACCTGGCCGGCTTCGAGGCCGCCCGCAGCTACACCGGCCTCACCTCCATCGCCGAGGGCAGCGCCTTCCACCCCGCCATGGTCACCACCCTCCTGGTGGCCTGGATCCTGGTGCCCCTTGGCCTGGCGCTGCTGCGCTTCCGGCGCCGTGCCGCCTGATCCGCTGGCGATTCCGACCACCCCTCGTGTAGAGAGACCCCGATGAACCGACTCCTCCTGCCGCTGCTGCTGCTGTCCACCCTGCTGCTCGCCGCCTGTGGCGACTCCGAACCCGAGGCGCTGGCCGCCGCCCAACCCATCGAGGAAGGCGACAGCTGCCACGTCTGCGGCATGCTGATCGACGAGCACCCCGGCCCCAAGGGCCAGGCCTTCATGGCGGCGCAGGGCGAGGCGCTGAAGTTCTGCTCCACCATGGACCTGTTCGCCTTCCTCAAGCAGCCCGAGAACGAGACCCAGGTCTCCCACGCCTATGTGCATGACGTCGCCGCCGCCCCCTGGGCCACCCCCGACGACGAGGCCTTCGTGCCGGCCAACGAGGCGACCTACGTGGTGGGTCACGACCGGCGCGGCGCCATGGGGCACACCTTGGCCTCGTTTGCCGAAAAGGCCGACGCCGAGGCATTCCGCGAGGCGCATGGCGGCGAGCTGGTGAGCTTCGCCGAGATCGACCTCGACCTGCTGGGACGCCTGGGCCGCGGCGAGCTGGGCGGTGAGTTCAATGGGGGCATGAAGATGGAGATGGGCGACGACATGGGGGGCATGCAGCATTCCCAGTAGCCTCCCGGCTGCGCATCGTGGACCGGCGTGCTAGCCTCGGGCGCATCGTCCCCCGAGGAGCCCAGGATGCCGTCTCGCCTTCCCCGTCTCGCCGCCGCCCTGATTGGCCTGGCCCTCGCCGGGTCGGCCGGCGCGGTGCAGTTCAACGTCGCCGAGATCGAGCGCCACGGCGCCTGGCAGTCGATGACCCTGAGCCTCGGCGAGCAGCGCCTCTACCGCGCCCTGGAGGGCAATACCTACGCCGACGCCCACTTCGGCGTCACCTTCACCCCCGGCGCCTGCGAGGCCCCCTGGCTGGAGATGCGGGTCGACCTCGGCGAGCGCCAGGCCGAGAGCCGCCCGGTCAACCGCGTGCCCGCCGACCTGCGGGTCGACGAGGCGACGATCCACTCCGGCCAGGCCGAGTTCCGCATCGAGCGTGGCGACAGCGGCTTCTATGTGCAGTTCGACCTGCCGCAGCAGCGCCTGCTGCTCGACGAGATGCGCCAGGGCGAGCTGCTGCGGCTGCGCCTGATGCGCGCCCCCGACGACCCCTGGTTCATGGTCTTCGCCCTCGATGGCGCCGATGAGGCGATGGCACGCGCCCGCACGGCCTGCCGGGACGACGAGCGCTGACAGCCCGCGCCCGGCGCCGTATGCTGGGCCGACCTTCCCATCACGATTCCCTTGACGACAGGAGTCCCCATGCGTCGCCTCGCCCTTGCCCTGCTCACCGTGGTTCCGCTGGCCGGCCCCGCACTGGCCCAATCCAACGACACCGAGGTGGTGTTGCACACCAGCGAGGGCGCCATCGGCCTCGAGCTGTTCGAGGAGCAGGCGCCGACGAGCGTCGAGAACTTCCTCGCCTACGCCGAGTCCGGCCATTACGACGGCACCCTCTTCCACCGGGTGATCGACGGCTTCATGATCCAGGGCGGCGGCTTCGATGCCGACTTCGCCCAGAAGCCGACCCGCGACCCCATCGAGAACGAGGCCGACAACGGCCTGAGCAACCGCCGCGGCACCCTGGCCATGGCGCGCACCGGCGACCCCCACTCGGCCACCGCCCAGTTCTTCATCAACGTCGCCGACAACACCTCCCTCGACCACGTCAGCAGATCGTCGGGGAGCACCTGGGGCTACGCGGTGTTCGGCCGCGTCGTCGAGGGCATGGAGGTGGTGGACGCCATCAAGCGGGTGCCCACCGGCAACCGTGGCCGCTTCGGCGACGTTCCCGAGACCCCGGTGGTGATCGAGCGGGTCGAGGTGCTGGACGCCGCCCCCTGAATAGGCTCTTCAGGCCCTAGCGTCGAGCCGGCCAAAACGACAAGCGCCCCCGCCGGTTCTCCCGGCGGGGGCGCTTATCGGTCGGGGGGCCAAGGCGCCCCGGGATCACCCGAGCATGATCAGCTGCGGATCAGGTGGTCGAAGGCGCCCAGGGCGGCCTTCGAGCCCTCGCCCATGGCGATGACGATCTGCTTGTAGGGCACGGTGGTGACGTCGCCGGCGGCGAAGATGCCGGGCACGCTGGTCATGCCACGCTCGTCGACCACGATCTCGCCGCGCTCGGAGAGCTCGATGGGCGAGTCTTTGAGCCACTCGGTGTTGGGCACCAGGCCGATCTGCACGAAGACGCCCTGCAGGTCGACCTGGCGGATCTCGCCGCTGGCGCGCTCCTCGTAAGTGAGGCCGGTGACGCGCTTGCCGTCGCCGTTCACCTCGGTGGTGCGGGCGCCGAGCACGATGTCGACGTTGGGCAGGCTGCGCAGCTTCTTCTGCAGCACGGCGTCGGCGCGCATCTCGTCCATGAACTCGATCAGGGTCACATGGCCGACGATGCCGGCCAGGTCGATGGCCGCCTCGACGCCGGAGTTGCCGCCGCCGATCACCGCCACGTGCTTGCCCTTGAACAGCGGGCCGTCACAGTGGGGGCAGTAGGCCACGCCCTTGTTGCGGTACTCGGCCTCGCCGGGCACGCCCATCTCGCGCCAGCGGGCGCCGGTGGCCAGCACCAGGGTCTTGGCCTTGAGGCTGGCACCGGACTCGAACTGCACCTCGTGCACCTCGCCGGGGCGACCGGGCAGCAGCTTGACCGCCCGCTGCAGGTTCATGATGTCGACCTCGTACTCCTTGACGTGCTCCTCCAGCGCCGCGGCCAGCTTGGGGCCCTCGGTGTGGGGCACGGAGATGAGGTTCTCGATGGCCATGGTGTCGAGCACCTGGCCGCCGAAGCGCTCGGCGGCAACGCCGGTGCGGATGCCCTTGCGCGCGGCATAGACCGCCGCCGCGGCACCGGCCGGGCCACCACCGATCATCAGGGTGTCGAAGGTCGGCTTCTCGCCGAGCCTGGCGGCCTCGCGCTCGGCGGCACCGGTGTCCACCTTGGCCAGGATCTGCTCCAGGCTCATGCGACCCTGGTCGAAGGGCTCGCCGTTGAGGTAGATGCTGGGCACCGACATCACCTGGCGCTCCTCCACCTCGTCCTTGAACAGCGCGCCATCGATGGCGACGTGGTGGACGCCCGGGTTGAGGATCGCCATCAGGTTGAGCGCCTGGACCACGTCCGGGCAGTTCTGGCAGGAGAGCGAGAAGTAGGTCTCGAAGCGGAGCTCGCCCTCGAGGCCCTTGATCTGCTCGATCACTTCATCGGAGGCCTTGGGCGGATGGCCCCCCACCTGCAGCAGCGCCAGCACCAGGGAGGTGAACTCGTGGCCCATGGGCAGGCCGGCGAACACCACGCCGGTCTCCTCGCCGGGACGATTGATGGCAAACGACGGACGGCGTGCGTCCTGGCCGTCGAGCTTGAGGGTGATCTGGTCGGTCAGGCCGACGATATCGGTCAGCAGGCCGTGGAGCTCCTTCGACTTGGCGCCGTCATCGAGGGACGCAACGATCTCGAAGGGCTGGGTGACCTTGGCCAGGTAGGCCTTGAGCTGAGTTTTCAGATTGTCGTCCAACATGACAGCGTGTTCCTTCATGTTCGGGAGTCGGGATCACGAGACGATCTCGCCCTGCCGGTCGGGCAGCGCGGTGAGCATCTCGTGAGTCGGAATAGGGGCCCCGGGCGGGGGAAGGTGCCCGGGGCGGGGGCGGCGAGGCCCGGGGCGGGACCTCGCGGCAGGGACCGGCTTAGATCTTGCCGACCAGGTCCAGGGACGGAGACAGGGTCTCTTCGCCCTCTTCCCACTTGGCCGGGCAGACCTCGTTGGGGTTGGCACGCACGTACTGGGCGGCCTTGACCTTGCGCAGCAGCTCCTCGGCGTTACGGCCGATGTTGCCGGCGTTCAGCTCGATGATCTGGATCTTGCCATCGGGGTCGACCACGAAGGTGCCACGCTCGGCGATGCCATCTTCCTCGATCAGCACCTCGAAGTTGCGCGAGATGGTGTGGGTCGGGTCGGCCAGCATCGGGTAGGTCAGCTTGCCGATGGTCTCGGAGCTGTCGTGCCACGCCTTGTGGGTGAAGTGGGTGTCGGTGGAGACGCTGAAGATCTCGACGCCCAGCTTCTTGAACTCCTCGTAGTTATCCTGCAGGTCGCCCAGCTCGGTGGGGCAGACGAAGGTGAAGTCGGCCGGGTAGAAGAAGAAGATGCTCCACTGGCCCTTGAGCTGCTCCTCGTTGACCTCGACGAACTCGCCGTTGTGGTAAGCGGTGGCCTTGAACGGCTTGACTTCGGTGTTCAGCAGGGACATTCGCTGATGCTCCTTTCGACTTTGGTATGAGGGTGTCTCGAATACGAGAGGCATGTTAGCCCGCATCGACTGATAGCGACAATTAAATGGTGCCATCACCCTGATAATTCAACCCTATGGCGATGACGCCGCCATGTCAGCCAATGCGCACCGCCTCGCCCTGGCGGTCGAGCGCCAGGAAGGCGTCGACGTTGCCCATCTTGAGCGACTCCACCATGCGCTCGAGCTGGGCCTCGGCCTGATCGGCCGCCGGCTCCTCGCCGCCGCGCCCGGAAAGGGCGCCGACGAAGACGATGTCCCACTCCACGCCGGTGTTGTGCGACTCGGCCACCAAGGCGGCCATGTCGCTGAGCTCCTCGGGGGCCTTGTCGACGCACAGCACCGGGGTGAGCACGCCGCCCTCGCCCTGCTCGAAGCGGGCCCGCTGTTCGGCGGAGGGGTTGTCCGGCAGCTCGGCGCGAGTGAAGACGAACAGCAGGCGCTGGGCATCGGGCTGCAGGCGCGCCTCGCTGAGCAGGTCGGAGAAGTTGGTGATGGCCACGGCAAGCCTCCTGGATCGGTCGAAAGGGGATCGGTCGAAAGGATGAACGAGCGCCAGCCTGCCCCCTTTGGCGGTGTCGCTCAAGGGGCAGGCGGGCGAATCTTCCGGGTCAAGATGGCGAGGGCAAGGATTGCTCGGCGCTGCTCCGGCGACGGGCCTTCGCTCCCGTCAGCCGTGACGGGCGGTCAGGATATGGTGCAGGCCGCCGCACGCCACCAGGGGGTCGTCGCAGTTGACCACCACCTCGGTATGGCCCAGCACGTAGGCCTTGCCGGTGATGGTGTTCTCCACCACCGTGTGGGGCCCGTCCTCCCGGGTGCCGGTGAAGGTGCCGATGAAGCCGGTCTCGCGCAGGGAGATGGTCTCCAGCCTGTCGCCGGGCGTGATGGTGCCCTCGTGGCGCATCAGCGCCAGGCGCGCCGAGGTGCCGGTGCCGGTGGTGCTGCGGCAGATCACCCCGGGGTGCACATAGGTGGCCGAGCGCGAACGGTAGAAGTCGTCGGCGACCTGCTCCACCGGCCCCATGAAGTGCAGGAAGGGCAGCGGGCCCACATCGCCCAGGGTGTAGTGGGAGAAGCCGCGCTCGGCCTGGATCGCCTCGACGATCTTGTGGGCGCACTCGGCAAGCTCGCGCTCCTCGTCGCGGTTGAGGTGGAAGCCGAGCTCGGTGGCGTCCACCAGGGCGTAGAAGCCGCCGCTGTAGGCCACGCTGTAGGTGACCTCGCCCAGCCCCGGCACGTGGATCGTCGCGCGGTAGGTGTCGATGTAGCTGGGCAGCCCCTCGCAGGTGATCGCCTCCACCACGCCGTTCTCCACCCGCGCCTCGATGTTGACCCGCCCCGCCGGGGCCTCGAGGGTGAAGCGCTGCACGCCCTCCTGCTTGGGCACGATGCCGGCCTCGAGCACCGCGGTGGCGGTGCAGATGGTGTTGGAGCCGGAGTAGATGGGGTAGCCCATCACCTCCATGATGATGTAGCCGGCCGCCGCCTCGGGGTCGGTGGCGGGCACCACCAGGTCCACCGACATCTCCGGCACGCCGTAGGGCTCGAACAGCAGCAGCTTGCGCAGGCCGTCGGCATCGTCGCGCAGGTAGTGCATCTGGTCGCGCACCGTGGCGCCGGGCAGGGCGTCGATGCCGCCGAGCACGATGCGGCTGACGTCGCCGCCGGCGTGGGTGTCCATCATCCTGAAGGTCAGCGGGCGGCTCATGGGCGCGACTCCTGGCTGGCGGAGGGCTGGCTGGCAGAGGAAGCGGCCAGGGCGAAGGGCGCGCCGTGCTCATTCCACTGGCTATCGGGCACGATCACGATCTTGCCCAGGAAGTTGCTGCCGCGGCTGACGAAGTAGCGCTCGGCGGCGTGCAGCTCCGAGAGCGGGAAGGCGGCATGCAGCACCGGCTTCAGGTCGCCGGAGCGGATCCAGGCGATCAGCTGTTCGGCCTCCTCCCGGGTGCCGTGGGAGACGCCGAAGATCTGCACCTGGTAGAGGTAGATGCGCGTCCACAGGATCTCCGAGATGTTGCCGCCGCTGGCGCCGGCGATGGAGAGCCGCGGGTAGCTGGTGCGCGCCTTCATGTCCTGGATCATGGTGTCGATGAAGCAGTCGGTCATCTCGCCGCCGACCAGGTCCATCACCGCATCGATGGGCTCGCCCCCAGTGGCTTCGAGCACCCGCTCGGCGAAGCCCTCGAGGTCGCCGCGGTCGATCACCGCCTCGGCGCCCAGCGCCTTCAGCGCGTCGGCCTTCTCCGGCTGGCTCACCGCATAAGGAATGGCGCCGACGATGCGACACAGCTGGATCAGCGCGGTGCCCACGCCGCCGCTGGCGCCGCTGACCAGCACCCGCTCGCCGGCGCTCACTCCCGCCGAGGTCATCATATGGTAGGCGGTCTGGTAGGAGCACATGCCCAGAGCGGCGAGCTCGGCGTCACGCAGTTCCGGGTTGGGCACGTGGTGGAACTGGTCCGAGGGCACGGCGACGTACTCGGCGAAGCCGCCGTCGGCGCCGTGGCCGTAGTAGTCCGGGGTCAGGTTGATGTCGCGCCGGGCATCCGGGTAGAGGTTGAAGTCGAGCAGGCCGCGCTCGCCGATGCGGGCCGGGTCGACTCCCTCGCCCACCGCCGCCACCCGCCCGGCGATGTCGGCGCCCTGGATGCGCGGAAAGGTCAGGGTCGGCTCGCCGCCCATGGCGAAGGAGGTCACCTCGCCCTTCTTCACCGGGTAGAGCCCCTCGCGGGCCTTGCGGTCGGTGTTGTTCTTGGCCGTGGCCGTGACCCGCACCAGCACCTCGCCGGGCCCCGGTTGTGGGGTCGGCACGTCGTCACGATAGACCAGCTTGTCGACGTCGCCATGGCCGGTCAGCAGCATGGCCGACATGGTGGCGGGAACGGTCGCGTCTGGGGGATTCGCCATCTGCTGCCTCCTCTGTGGGGCCGCCGGCGGCGTACCGACGGCGTGGATTGTGCACGAGACGATAGCAGAAGCCCCCCGGCACCACCGAGCCCCTGCGGGGCCCGAGGAGGGAGAAATCCTTTCCGTTTTCGCGGGGAGAAAGTTGCGGTTTTTCCTGCTCCCCGTTCTTGCCCCCTACCAGTGCAGCGGATAGCGACGATGGCGGGCCAGGTTGTTCACCAGCACGGCGACCACCAGCATGATGGCGCAGCCGATGCCGATGGGCATCAGCGGGTACCACCAGCCCAGCCCGGTGATCTCCGGACCGCCGATCACCGCCACCAGGGCGGCCGCCGCTCCGGGCGGGTGCACGCTGTGAGTCAGCTGCATCAGCAGGATGGAGAGCGAGACCGCCAGGGTCACAGCGAGCGGCGTGGCGCCCAGCAGCTGGAAGCAGGCGACCCCCGCCACCGCCGAGAGCAGGCTGCCCAGCAGCACGTTGCGCGGCTGGGCGAAGGGGCTCTCCGGAGCCGCATAGAGCAGCACCGAGGTGGCACCGAAGGAAGCCACGATCAGCAGGTGCTGGGAGAGCCAGTGGGCGCTGAGCCAGCAGATCGCCCCCATGCCGACCACCGCACCCAGCCAGGACCAGAGGGCATCACCGAGGTCGGGGGTCTCGCGTCGCAGGCGTTCGCCGCGCATCTTTCCCAGATAGGTCTTCATCTTCCCTGAATCGTTGCGAATGGACGGCAGAGTCTGCCAAATCACATAACGATATCAAAGACAATATTTTTTATAACAACATGAATGGTATTTGACCGACATCATGCCGCCATGACGCAGCAACATGTTGCACCGTATTAATTGACTCGCATCAAGCCATTATTCCAACGTCGCGCATGCGAAAGGGCCCGGGGAGATGCGTCTCCCCGGGCCCTCGAATTCGTGGCGCGCCCGGCAGGATTCGAACCTGCGACCTTTGGCTTCGGAGACCAATCATGAAAACGTGGAAAACGCGCCGCTCGTGGCGGAGTACTCAAAAAACAACTTGAAGATCAGTGGCTTACAAACTTCAAAGGCCTAGATGTTAATTCACCAATGCCCGATTAACACCGCCTCATATACACATAGATCAGTTTAGTGGGCACAGGCTGTTAAGTCCAGGCATGTCAAAATCTACACCTCGGACCCTTGGCCAAGCGATGGATCAGGCGCTGGAAAGATACATTGGAGCCCCCTCGATTCGCATCGCCTCCACCTGGGGTGCATTGTGTCTCATATAGGAAGCTGGTATTGCCTGTTTCTGGTGTCGCTTGACACCTGGACCTCGCAAGGTGGCGTAACCCCCATGCTTTTCTGAGCATCGAAGCAACGAGCAGAGCATCGCGGTACGCGCACAAAGAGTTATAGGTCGGGTAGACC
>NZ_AXCA01000002.1:0-60488 GCF_000475415.1 Halomonas sp. PBN3
CGGGCCGCCTCGCCACGCTGACGGCTGTCCAGCCTCGCCAGCAGCGCCGACCGCTCCTCCATCTGCTCGGCCAGCGCCGCGCTGCGTTCGGCCAGCTCGCCGGCCAGGGCGTCCAGGCGCGTGCCGCGACGCTCCAGCGCGTCGCGGGTCTCGGCGAGGGCGGCGTCCAGGCGCGCCAGTTCGTCGAGCCGCGCGCGGCGGGCGCGGGCCAGGTGGTTGAGGTAGTGCTGCAGGCGGTCGAGGCGGGCCGGATCGTCCTGGTTGAGCAGCAGCTTGAGCTGGGGCGAGCGCCCCAGGCGATAGAGGGCGTCGAGCTGGCGGTGGATCGCCTCGTGCTGCCCGGCGCGCTCCGCCTCCAGGGTATCGCGCTGCGCCTGCAGGGCGGCGACCTCCTCGCCCAGCGCCTGGCGCTCGGCCTGGAGGGCGTCGAGGCGGCGGTGGGTCTCGGCGAGCGAGGTCTCGATCGCCTCGAGCCGGCGCGCCGCCTCGTCGCGGGCCTCGCGGGTCGCGGCCAGGCTGCCCGCGGCCTCGTCGATCGCCTCGCCGATGGCATCGAGGTGCTCCTTGACCGCCTCCTCGTTGGGCTGGGCGGCCAGCGGCCCGGCCATGCCCAGCGCCAGCAGCAGCGCGAGCAGGAGGGCGAGCGGGGTCATCCGTGGCCCCTCGGGAGCGGCGTCACGCAAACTCGATCAGGGCGCGGCCGCTCATCTCCTCGGGGATCGGCTGGTCCATCATCGCCAGCAGGGTCGGGGCGATGTCGCACAGGCTGCCGTCAACCACCAGGCGCGCGGGGCGTTCGCCGACGTAGATCAGCGGCACCTCGAAGGTGGTGTGGGCGGTCTGGGGAGCGCCGGTCTCGGGATTGACCATCTGCTCGGCGTTGCCGTGATCGGCGGTGACCAGGCAGGCGCCGCCGGCGCGCTCGATCGCCTCCACCACCCTGCCCACGCAGCCGTCGACGGTCTCGATCGCCTTGACGGCGGCGGCGAAGTCGCCGGTGTGGCCGACCATGTCGCCGTTGGCGTAGTTGCACACGATCAGGTCGAAGCGGCCGGCGTCGATGGCTTCCACCAGGCGGTCGGTCACCTCGTGGGCGCTCATCTCGGGCTTCTCGTCGTAGGTCTTCACGTCCCGCGGTGAGGGCACCAGGATGCGCTCCTCGCCCGCGTACTCCGCCTCCTGGCCGCCGGAGAAGAAGAAGGTGACGTGGGGGTACTTCTCGGTCTCGGCGATACGCAGCTGGGTCAGGCCGCGGTTGGCCACCACCTCGCCCAGGGTGTTGTGGAGCTCTGTCGGGGGGAAGGCGACCGGGGCTGGGATGTCGGCGGCGTAGCGGGTCAGCGTGACCAGCCCCTCGGCGGCCAGGCGCGGGCGCTGGCGGCGGGTGAAGCCGTCGAAGGCGTCGTCGACGAAGGCGCGGGTCAGCTCCCGGGCGCGGTCGGCACGGAAGTTCATGAACAGGGCGGCGTCGCCGTCCTCCAGGGTGACCGGCCTGCCTGCCGGGCGCACGCTGGTGGCGGCCACGAACTCGTCGGTCTCGCCGCGCTCGTAGGCGGCACGCAGGCCCGCCTCGGCGTCGGCGACGACGTGCTCGCCCTCGCCCTCGGTGAGCAGCCGGTAGGCCTTCTCGACGCGGTCCCAGCGGTTGTCGCGATCCATGGCGAAGTAGCGGCCGATGAGCGAGGCGACGAAGCCGTGGTCGGCGCCCACCAGCTCGGCGAGGCGGGCATTGGTGCGCTCGAGGGAGGCCATGGCGCTTTGGGGCGGCATGTCGCGGCCATCTAGGAAGGCGTGGACGAAGATCCGCGCGGCGCCGCGCCGTGCCGCCAGCTCGGCCATGGCCAGGACATGATCCTCGTGGCTGTGCACGCCGCCCGGGGAGAGCAGGCCCAGCAGGTGCACCGCGCGGCCCGCGGCCACCGCGGCATCGATGGGCGCGGTGAGCGCCTCGATGGTGTCCAGCTGGCCCTCCTCGATCGCCTTGGTGATGCGGGTGAAGTCCTGGTAGACGATCCGCCCGGCGCCGAGGTTCATGTGGCCCACCTCGGAGTTGCCCATCTGGCCGTCGGGCAGGCCGACGTGGCGGCCGTCGGTGTGGATCAGGGTGTGGGGACGCTCGGCCCACAGGCGGTCCATCACCGGGGTGGCGGCGGCCTCCACGGCGTTGTGGGCCGGGTCGGGGTTGTGGCCGTAGCCATCGAGGATGATCAGGGCGACGGGGCGCGGGGTCTTGGCGGTCATGGCGAGGGTCCTCGAAGCGTGTGGGGCGCGACCCGAGCCCGGGAGGCGGGCCGGCCACCTCCGGGAGGATCTCGACGCGGGGCGTTCGGGGTCGCGGCAGGAGACGTCTTGCGGCATCATATCGCAAGCGGTCGCGTGCGTCATGGCGCGCCCCGGAGCGTGCCACGCCGAGCCCGATTCGTCGGCGCCCGGCTCGTGTATACTGGGCGGCCGTCGCGCGATGTCGCGTGCCCTTATTTCGTGCCCGAGACGAGAGTTTTCGCTCCCATGATCGATCAGCTGTTTGAATTCGTGCAGAACCACCCGCTGCTGGTGGGCGCCTTCCTCCTGGTGTTGACCGCCTGGGTCCTCTACGAGGTGCGCAACAGTGCCGCCGGCGGGGTGACGGCCGGCGAGGCGACCCAGCTGATCAACCGCGAGGACGCGGTGGTGGTGGATATCCGCGAGGCGGGTGACTTCAAAGCCGGCCACATCGCCGGCGCGCGCAACATCCCCCAGAGCCGCCTCGACGAGCGCATGAGCGAGCTCGAGAAGGTCAAGGACAAGCCGATCATCGTGGTCTGCAAGCATGGCCAGGCCGCCGGCGCCGCCGTGGCCAAGCTCTCCAAGGCGGGCTACCCTCGGGTCCTCAAGCTCAAGGGCGGCATGATGCAATGGCAGGCCGACGGCCTGCCCGTAGTCAAGAAGTAGTCTTCGTTTCTCGAATTAAAGGACCTTTCCCATGGCGGAAGAGAACAACCAGAGCGCCGGCGCCCAGGCCGGTGGCCAGCAGGACAAGCCGCAGCTGCAGTTCGCCCTGCAGCGCATCTACGTCAAGGACATCTCCTTCGAGGCGCCCAACTCGCCCTCGGTGTTCCAGCAGCCGTTCAAGCCCAAGGTGGGGCTCAACCTGGATACCGCCAGCGAGAAGGTGGGTGACGACCTCTACGAGGTGGTGATCAAGGTCACCGCCCAGGTGACCCACAGCGAGGAGGGCACCACCTCCTTCCTGGCCGAGCTCGAGCAGGCCGGCCTGTTCCGCATCGCCGGCATCGAGGGTGACCAACTCGACCACACCCTGGGCGCCTTCTGCCCCAACGTGCTTTTCCCCTATGCGCGGGAGTGCATCGACAGCCTGGTCAACCGTGGTGGCTTCCCGCCGCTGATGCTGGCGCCGGTGAACTTCGAGGCGATCTACGCGCGCAAGAAGAAGCGCGAGGCCGAGCAGGCCCAGGGCGCCGAGACGACCCAGTAAGGTCGCCGCCGTGGCTATCAAGTCGCCGCGTATCCACGTCGCCGCCGACCTTCGTGTCGGCGGCGACGTCGTTCTGCCCGAGGGGCCGGCCCGCCACGTGGCGCGGGTGCTGCGCCTGGCCGAGGGCGCCCCGCTCAGGCTCTTCGACGGTGCCGGCCACGAGGCCGAGGCGGTGCTGGTGGAGGCCTCGCGCAAGCGGGTGGTGGCGCGCATCGAGGCCGTGGCGCCCGGCGCCGCCGAATCACCCCTGGCGGTGCACCTGGGCCAGGCGATCTCCAAGGGGGATCGCATGGACTACGCCATCCAGAAGGCGGTGGAGCTCGGTGTGGCCGCCATCACGCCGCTCTACACCGAGCATGGCGATGTGCGCCTCAAGGGCGAGCGGGAGGCGAAGAAGCTCGCCCACTGGCAGGCGGTGGCGGCCAGCGCCTGCGAGCAGTGCGGCCGCGCCGTGGTGCCGCCGGTGCATCCGCCCCGGGCCCTGGCCGAATGGCTGGCCGTCCGCGACGAGGCGCTGCGCCTGGTGCTGCATCCCGCCACCGACGGCGCCCTCGAGGGGCGAGCGACGCCGGCCGACGTCGCCCTGTTGATCGGCCCCGAGGGTGGCCTGGCCGAGGGCGAGGTCGCCGCGGCCTGCGAGGCTGGCTTCGCGCCGCTCTCCCTGGGGCCGCGCATCCTGCGCACCGAGACCGCCCCGGTGGTGGCGCTCAGCCTGCTGCAGTACCGTTTCGGTGACCTGGGCGGCGCCTGACGCCTCGTCGCCCGCGGGCGTCGCCTTCTTTTCTCCATACGGAACTCCGCCATGACCGATCGCCGTGCTCCCCGCTCCACCACCCCCGCCACCCGTGCCTCCGGGCGTCGCTACCGTGCGCCGCGCTGCGAGGTGGGCGAGGTCGCCTACCTGGAGGTGGTCACCGTCAACGACACCGGGGCCTTCCTCGACTGGGGGCAGCCCCGCGACCTGCTGCTGCCCTTCGGCGAGCAGCGCTTCCGGCCCAGCGTCGGCAAGCGGGTGCTGGTGAGGATCTATCAGGACCAGCAGGGGCGCCCGGTGGCCAGCCAGAAGCTCGAGCGCTTCGTCGCCGACGCGGCCGAGGGGCTCGCCGCCGGCGACGAGGTGACCCTGGTGATCGCCGACCAGACCGACCTCGGCCTCAAGGCGGTGGTGAACCACCGCTTCTGGGGCGTGCTCTACCGCGATGACCTGACCCGCCCGATGCGCCGCGGCCAGCGGGTCACCGGCTACATCAAGCGCCTGCGTGACGATGGCCGCCTGGACCTCTCGCTGCTGCCCCCGGGCGAGGCGCGCCTGGACGTGGTGGGCGAGGCGGTGCTCAAGGCGCTGCGCGAGAGCGGCGGCTACCTGCCGCTGGGCGACAAGAGCGATGCCGCCGAGATCAAGGCACGCCTGGGGGTGAGCAAGAACGCCTTCAAGCAGGCCATCGGCCGGCTCTACAAGCGGCGGCTGATCACCCTCTCGCCCACCGGCATCCGGCTGGCGCCTAGCGGCGACTAGCCGGCATACTGAGCCCATTCACTCTCTCGACCGGAACCCCGAACCCATGAACGAACGCGCCCTGAAGATCGGCGTGGTGATGGACCCCATCGCGGACATCGCCTACAAGAAGGACACCTCCCTGGCCATGCTGTGGGCCGCCCAGGACCGCGGCTGGACGCTCCACTACCTGGAGCCCGGCGACCTCTTCCTGCGCGACGGCCGCGCCTTCGGTCGCCTGTGCGAGCTGACGGTGCACCGCGACCCCGCGCACTGGTACGACCTGGGCGAGCCCGAGCCGCGCCCCCTGGCCGAACTCGACGTGATCCTGATGCGCCAGGACCCGCCGGTGGATACCCACTTCCTCAACGCCGTGCACCTGCTGGGCTTCGCCGAGCGCGAGGGCGTGCTGGTGGTCAATCCCACCCGGGCGCTGCTGGAGTGCAACGAGAAGCTCTTCGCCCAGCAGTTTCCCCAGTGCTGCGCGCCGACCCTGGTCTCCTGCAGCGAGGCCGAGCTGCGCGCCTTCCACGCCGAGCAGGGCGACGTCATCCTCAAGCCGCTGGATGGCATGGGCGGCAGCGGGATCTTCCACGTGCAGCCCGACGGGCGCAACCTGGGCGCCATCATCGAGACCCTCACCGAGCGCGGCCGGCGCCAGATCATGGCCCAGCGCTACCTGCCCGAGATCCGCGACGGCGACACCCGCATCCTGCTGGTAGAGGGCGAGCCGGTGCCCTACGGCCTCGCCCGGGTGCCCCTGGCGGGCGAGACCCGCGGCAACCTGGCCGCCGGCGGCACCGGGGTCAGCCGCGAGCTCACCGAGCGCGACCACTGGCTGATCCGCCAGGTGCAGCCGGTGGTCCGCGAGAAGGGGCTGATGTTCGTCGGCCTCGACGTGATCGGTGACTACATCACCGAGATCAACGTGACCAGCCCTACCTGCGTGCGTGAGATCGATGACCAGCGTGGCACCGATATCGCCGGCCTGCTGATGGATGCCATCCAGCGCCGGCTCGCGACGCGGCGAGGCTGAGGCGCGCTCACCATGACCCCGCAGGTCAGCGACCCGGTCCAGTACGCCCCGGTCACCCGGCCCTACCGGCGCTGGCTGGCCGCCTCGCTGGCGCTGCTGCTGCACCTGGCGGTGATCGGCAGCGTGGCGAGCTGGCAGTTCGCCGCCCCGCCGCCGGAGCGCTCGAGCCTCGACGTGGTGCTGGTGACCCGCGAGAGCCAGGCGCCGGTGGACGCCGACGCCATCGCCGAGGCGGCCCAGCAGGCCGCCGGCAGCCAGCAGGAGGAGGCCCCGGCGGAGTCGCGCTCCGCCCCGGTGGAGGCCCCCGCCGCCTCGCAGCAGGGAGCGACGGACGTCGACCCCGCCACGCCCGCCGAGCCGGAGGCGGCCGAGCGGGTCGCGCCCGAGGCGCGTCCCGACGAGCGCGCCCCGCCGGCGGCGAACCAGGTCGCCGACGAGGCGCCGCCCACCCCGCGGGAGGCCCCCCAGGCGGCGGACGCCAGCGGCGAGCCCAGCGTGGCGGCACCCTCCGCCTCGGGGCGCGACCTGCTCGCCGACGCCACCCGCAGCATCCGCGAGCAGGGTCTCGCCCCCGAGTCGCCCGGCGAGACCGGCGCCCCCCGCCAGGCCGCCGAGCGTGCCGCCGAGGCGCGCTACATCGACGACTGGACCCGCCGCGTCGAGGCCTACGGCAACCGCGTCCACCCCGCGCCGCGTCATCTTCACGGCCAGCTGCGCATCCGCGTGGTGGTCGGCCGCGAGGGCGAGCTGCGCCAGGCGGAGGTGATACAATCCTCGGGACATCCCGAACTCGACCAGGCCGCGCTGGACACCGTCCACGGTGCCGCCCCCTATCGTCCTTTCGATGCGGGCATGGGCAACCTGGACTCGCTCTCCATCACCCGGGTCTGGCGGTTCGGTGAAGGCAATCATTACGGCGTGCGCTAGAACGCCGGGGAGTCTCATGCAATCCGTGGAAAACTTCGGCCTCAAAGACCACTTCCTGCTGGCGATGCCGCACCTGGAAGACCCCAACTTCACCGGCAGCCTCGCCTACCTGTGCGACCATGACGAGAAGGGCACCATGGGGGTGATCGTCAACCGCCCCCTGGAGCTGACCCTGGAGGCGCTCTTCGAGCAGCTGGAGCTGGGCGGCGAGGAGAGCCCGCACCGCAACGCCCCGGTCTACTTCGGCGGCCCGGTGCACAAGGATCGCGGCTTCATCCTGCACCGCGGCGCCAGCGACGACTGGGACTCCAGCATCCAGGTCACCGACGAGATCGCCCTGACCACCTCCATGGACATGCTCCAGGCGCTCGCCGCGGGGCGCGGCCCCGAGCACTTCCTGGTGTGCCTGGGCTGCGCCGGCTGGGAGTCGGGCCAGCTCGAGGCCGAGCTGCTCGACAACGCCTGGCTCACCGTGGAGGGGCGCGGCGACATCCTCTTCGAGGTACCGCCGGAGCAGCGCCTGGGCGCCGCCGCCGGGCTGCTCGGCGTCGACCTCAACCTGATGACCCGCGAGGCGGGGCACTCGTGAGCCGGGCGCGCCGCTCGAGCGGAGGCCGCTGATGGCCCGGCCAGGCGAGCGACTGATCCTGGGCTTCGACTTCGGTACCCGGCGCATCGGCGTGGCGGTGGGCAACGAGCTCTTGGGCAGCGCCCGGGAGCTCGAGCCGCTGCCGGCCCGCGAGGGGATCCCCGACTGGGAACGGGTGGCGCGGCTGGTGGAGGAGTGGCGCCCCGACCTCTTCGTGGTGGGGCTGCCGCTGACCGCCGACGGCGAGGAGCAGGAGATGAGCACCCGCGCCCGCAAGTTCGGCAAGCGCCTGTTCGGCCGCTACGGGGTGCCCTGCGAGATGTTCGACGAGCGTGGCTCCACCGGCGAGGCCAAGGCGATCGCCCGGGCGCGCGGCCAGCGCGGCAGCTGGCGCGACGAGGGGGTCGACGGCATCAGCGCGGTGCTGATCGTCGAGCGCTGGTTCGCCGCCCGGGAGGGGTTGCCAGGGGCTAGTTCGCCGGGCTCCTGAGCCTCAGGCGGCGTCCGGCGGACGGAAGTCGGCCACCGAGACGCCGGCGAACTTCTCCAGGAAGAACACCAGGGTGGCGGGGTGGCGGAAGCGCTCCTCGAAGGACTCGCGCTCGGCGGCGCGGCGCCGCGTCACGCTGGCGCGGTACTCGTCGCCGCTGCGGGTCACCGTCACCCGCGATTCGCGCTCGCCGTCACGCGCCTCGGCGGTCAGCGTGCCCTCCCCCTTCTCCAGCAGCGCCTCCAGGCGGTGGGCGGCCTCCAGCTCCTCGGGGGTGGCCCACAGCGCCTGGTCGCGATCGCCGTAGCGGTAGAGGATCACCACCAGCAGTGCCGAGAAGATGGCGCTGGCCAGCATCCAGGTCAGCGCCTCGCCGGACAGCGACATGCTGAGCACCGCCCACAGCTGCACCACGGCGGCGCCGGCCAGCGCCCCCGCCAGCGGCTGCCACAGGCGCGGGCTCATCACGCCGCGCTGGAGGATGTAGCCCCACAGCCCCATCACCGCCAGGACGCCGAGGCCCAGCTGGGCCAGCGAGAGCAGGGTGCCGCCGCCGGCCAGCAGGGCGATCGCCCCGATCAGCAGCAGCGCGGTGTAGAACAGGGCCAGGAGCCGATAGGCGCGTTGCAGGGTCATGTCGTGGTGCCTCATGCCGCCAGGGGAAGGGATCACTCCACCAGCATAGGCAAGGGCGGCCAAAGTGCGCGTTGCCTAGAGCGCCGGGTCGTCAACGCCCAGGCGCGGCGGCACGAACCAGCGCACCGGACGCAGGTCCTGCTCGATCAGGCCGTCGACCTCCAGCAGGGTGGCGAAGATCGCCATGCGCACCGGGATGCCGTTGTCGGTCTGGCGGAAGATCGCCAGGCGCGGGTCGCCGTTGAGGTCGACGTCGAGGTCGTTGGCCTCGGGGCGGCTGTCGCGGGGCAGCGGGTGCATGACGATGGTGTCGCGGCCGCAGCGCCGATCCAGGAAGGCGCGGTCCACGGTGAAGTCCCGGGAGAGGCTGAAGCCCTCGCTCATCTCGGCGGTGAAGCGCTCCTTCTGGATGCGGGTGGTGTAGACCACGTCGACGTCGGCGTAGTCCCGGGCCAGGCTGTCGCGCTGCTCCACCCGGTGTCCGCGGGAGGCGACCAGGTCGACCAGGTGGCCGGGCATCTCCAGCCCCGGCGGCGCCACCAGGGTGATGCGCATGGGATCGTAGAGCGACAGCAGCTTGATCAGCGAGTGCACCGTGCGCCCGTACTTGAGGTCGCCGGTCATCAGCACATGGGCGCCGGCCAGCCCCTTGCCCAGCCGGGTGAACTCCTTGTCGATGGTGTAGAAGTCGAGCAGCGCCTGGCTGGGGTGCTCGCCGGGGCCGTCGCCGCCGTTGATCACCGGCACGTGGGTGGCGGCGGCGAACTCCGCCACCGAGCCGAGCTCCGGATGGCGCATCACGATGGCGTCGCAGTAGCCGCTCATCACCCGGCTGGTGTCGTAGAGCGACTCGCCCTTGGCCATGGAGGAGAAGGTGAAGCCGGTGGTGTCGCAGACGCTGCCGCCCAGCCGGCAGAAGGCCGCGTTGAAGCTGACCCGGGTGCGGGTGCTGGCCTCGAAGAAGAGGTTGCCGAGCACCGCACCCTCCAGCACCCGGGTGACCTGGCGCCGCTGGGCGATGGGCTCCATGCGGGCGGCCACCCGCATCAGGTGATCGATAGCGTCGCGGGACAGGGAATCGACGGAGAGCAGGTGGTGATGCATCGGCGCGGCCTCGTGGGAGCGAAGGGACGGCCGCTAGTGTACTCCGCCGTGGCGGTGGCTTCACGACCCGGCGGCGTTACCACGCCTCCGGGATGCGCCCCCCCAGCCGGGCGGTGATCTCGGCGGCGGTGTCGCGCACCAGCGCGCCAAGCTCCAGCAGGCGCGCCTCGGGGATGCGTGCCACCGGGCCGGAGACCGAGATGGCGGCGAGCGGGATGCCGTGCTCGTCGTGGATGCAGGCGGCCACGCAGTGCAGGCCGATGGCGTGCTCCTCACGGTCGCAGGCGAAGCCCTGGCGGCGGATCTCGGCGAGCCCCTCGCGCAGCGACTCTGGGGTATGCAGGGTGTTCTCGGTGACCCGCGCCAGGCCCCGCTCGGCGAGGACGCGCTCGAGCTCGTCCTCGGGCAGCCAGGCCATCAGCGCCTTGCCCACGCCCGAGGCGTGCAGGGGCGCCCGGGAGCCGAGGCGGGTGATCATGCGCATCATCTGCGGCGACTCGCTCTGGGCCAGGAACACCGCGGTGCCGCCGTCGCGGATGCCGAGGTTGGCGGTCTCGCCGGTCTCGGCGGTGAGGCGGCGCAGGAAGGGACGGCTGGTGCCCACGAAGTCGCGGGCCTCCAGGAAGCTGTTGCCGATGCGGAAGGTCTTGACGTCGACCTTCCAGACGCCGAGCTCGCCGTCCTGGGTGACGAAGCCCTGGCTCTGCAGCGCCTGCAGCAGGCGGTGGGTGGTGGAGGGGGCCAGGTCGGCCTGCTCGGCGAGCTCGGAGAGGGCCAGGCCGCCGGGGTGACCGGCCAGGCGCTCCAGCAGGTTGAGGCCGCGCACCAGCGACTGGCTGTGGCCGCCGGTGGCCTTGCCGGACCCGGCGGGGCGTCCTGCCGTCCTGCGCTTGACTTCGCTCACCCTGTGACTCCTTCTGCCTTGGTTCGACACCACAGGATACCCTGTCGCGGCGCGCCTGTCGCGTCTGCGGAAATGGCTTCCATTACGGCTCTTGCGGGGCGCGGCGGCCCCTCAGCGGTCCTTCCACACGGGGCGGCGCTTCTCGATGAAGGCGTCGATGCCCTCGGCGACGTCTTCGGCCAGCATGTTGCCCGCCATCACCTCGCCGGCGAAGGCGTAGGCCTCGTCCAGCGGCATGCGCAGCTGGCGCTGGAACATCGCCTTGCCGGTGCGCACTGCCACCGCGCTCTTGGCGCAGATACTGGCGGCGAGCTCGGCCACCGCCTCGTCGAGGGCCTCGTCGTCGGCGACCCGGTTGACCAGCGCCCAGTCGCGGGCGGTCTCGGCATCGATGAACTCGCCGGTGAGCAGCATCTCCATGGCGCGCTTGCGGGCCACGTTGCGCGACAGCGCCACCGCCGGGGTCGAGCAGAAGAGCCCGGCGTTGATGCCGGAGACGGCGAAGCGCGCCGAGCGGGCGGCCACCGCCAGGTCGCAGCTGGCCACCAGCTGGCAGCCGGCGGCGGTGGCGATGCCCTGGACCCGGGCGATCACCGGCACCGGCAGTTCGACGATGGCCTGCATCACGCCGGCACAGCGGGCGAAGAGCGCCTGGAAGTAGTCGCGGTCGTCATCGTGAGCGCGCATCTGCTTGAGGTCATGGCCGGCGCAGAAGGCGCGTCCCTCGGCGGCGAGCACCACGCAGCGCACCCCGCCGTCATCGGCCAGGCTCGCGAGCTCGGCGTCCAGCGCCTCGAGCATCTCCTCGGAGAGGGCGTTGAAGCTCGCCGGGCGGTTGAGGGTCAGGGTGGTGACGCCGTCGGCGTCGTGGCGACGCAGCGCCGGGGGGGTCTCGCTCATGGGGTGGCTCCTCGCTGTTGTGCCGATGCCACAGCCTAGCGCGATCATTCCGGTTCCCGCACTGCGACCTTGGGGGCCGTCGAGGACCCGTCGATGGCCTTGAGGCGGGTGAGGCGGTCGCCGAACAGGTAGGCACCGAGAGCCACCAGGATCAGGCCGGCTCCCGCCAGCATCGAGGGCGAAGGCTGTTCCTGATTGAGCAGCATGCCGAGCCCCAGCGCCAGTACCGGCGTGATCAGGGTGACCAGCGACACCGTGGCGGCGGGCAGCCGCGAGAGGATCAGGAAGTAGCAGAGAAAGCCCACCAGGGAGCCGAACAGCGCCAGGTAGAGCACCGCCCACAGGCCGCGCTCGGAGAGTGGCAGGCTAGGTGGCTCGCCGCTGGCCAGCCACAGCGCCAGGAAGCAGGGCAGGCTCAGGGCCAGGGCGCCCAGGGTCTGCTCCAACGGGCCGACGCCGGCGGCCACGCGCTGTACGGCGATGCCGCTGGCGCTGAACAGCGTCACCGCGCCCAGCATCAGCAGCAGCGCGCCAAGCACCTCACCACCCAGCGTCAGGCTGTCGGCAAACACCACGGCCAGCCCGACGACACCCAGCGCGCAGCCCAGCCAGTGCCAGCGACGCAGCCGGGTGGCACCGGGCAGCGCCTGCAGGATCAACCCCGAGATCAGCGGGGCCATGCCGAACATCACCGACAGCATGCCCGAGGGCAGGCTCTGGGAGGCGTGGTAGCTCAGGGCCATGGCGCCGAATACCCCGGGCACGGCAGCGGCGTAGCTGCAAAGCGCCCGACGGTCGCGGCGCAGGCGGCGTTTCAGGGCCAGCAGGATCACCAGCCCCAGCAGGAAGGCGATCAGCATGCGCAGCATCACGCTGCCGATCGGCGCGCCGGCCTCGGCGCTCCACTTGATGGCCAGCGGCGTGGAGGCCCACACCAGTACCACGATCAGATAGGCGAGTGCGGTCGGCACGGCAGGCTTCCTGTGAGATGTCCCAGATGTCCCGGGGCATGGTTCGATGGACAATCATTAGCACAATAAAAACCGCCGCGTCGATGACGCGGCGGCGAATCGGCGAGGACAGGCGGAATCAGATGTCCTGGCTGCCCTCGGAGTAGAGCACCCGTACCTTGAGGGTGTGGGCGACATGGCGCAGGGCGTCCAGCGCCTGGGGGCCATAGGCCTTGTCGACGTCGATCACCACGTAGCCGACCTTCTCGTTGGTCTGCAGGTACTGGCCGGCGATGTTGATGCCGTTCTCGGAGAGTACCCGGTTGATCTCGGACATCACCCCCGGCACGTTCTCGTGGATGTGCAGCAGGCGGTGCTTGCCCGGGTGGGAAGGCAGCGCCACCTCGGGGAAGTTGACCGAGGTGACGGTGGTGCCGTTGTCGGAGTAGGTGGCGAGCTTCTCGGAGACCTCGATGCCGATGTTCTCCTGGGCCTCCAGGGTCGAGCCGCCGATGTGCGGGGTGAGGATGACGTTCTCCAGGCCGCGCAGCGGGCTCTCGAACTCCTCGTCGTTGCCCTTGGGCTCCACCGGGAAGACGTCCACCGCGGCACCGTTGAGGCGCCCCTCGCGGATCGCCTCGGCCAGCGGCTCGATCACCACCACGCTGCCACGGGAGGCATTGATCAGGATGGCGCCCGGCTTCATGCGCGCGATCTGTTCGGCGCCGATCATCCAGCGGGTGGAGGGGAGCTCCGGCACATGCAGGCTGACCACGTCCGCCTTGCCCAGCAGCTCGTCGAGGCTGCCCACCTGGCGGGCGTTGCCCATGCCCAGCTTGGCAATCACGTCGTAGTAGATGACGTCGAAGCCCAGTGACTCGGCCAGTACCGAGAGCTGCGAGCCGATGCTGCCGTAGCCGACGATCCCCAGGGTCTTGCCGCGCGCCTCGTGGGAGTTCTTGGCGCTCTTCAGCCAGCCGCCCTGGTGGGCGCGGGCGTTCTTCTCGGGGATGCCGCGCAGCAGCATGATCGCCTCGGCCAGCACCAGCTCGGCCACCGAGCGGGTGTTGGAGTAGGGGGCGTTGAACACCGGGATGCCGCGGGCAAGGGCGGCGTCGAGGTCGACCTGGTTGGTGCCGATGCAGAAGCAGCCCACGGCCACCAGCTTCTCGGCGGCGGCGAAGACGCGCTCGGTGAGCTGGGTGCGCGAGCGGATGCCGATGAAGTGGACGTCGCGGATCTTCTCGATCAGCGCGGCTTCATCCAGCGAGGTGGGCAGGTGCTCGATGTTCGAGTACCCGGCGTTGCGCAGATTGTCCACCGCGGTCTGGTGGATGCCCTCGAGTAGCAGGATCTTGATCTTGCTCTTGTCCAGGGACGTCTTGGCCATGGTCGAATCAACCCCTTCCGGCGCGTGCCGCATGCAGTGTCATGAACAGGTGAGAGGGCGCTATCTTAGCACAGCGGCCAGATGAATAAGGATGAAAATGCTGCGCTGCTCCCATGAGCCGGGTGCAAGTTGATGCCGCCACGGGGCCTGACCGACGGGGCAGACGACCCCCGGGGGGGAGCGTGTATACTGTCGCCCTTTGCATGACCTTTCCATGACGATCAGGGGGCGGTGAGACGCAGCATGGCAGAGCGCAACGAGCGGTCCCGGTCGGTCCCGGCCGACGACGCCGCGCCGCGGGACTTCGCCGCCACCGTCGAGCGGCTCGAGGGCCTGGTGGCGCGGCTGGAGTCCGGTGAGCTGTCGCTGGAGGCGTCGCTGGCCGCCTTCGAGGAGGGGGTCAGGCTGACCCGCGACGCCCAGCGGCGCCTCGACGAGGCGGAGCTCAAGGTGCGTACCCTGACCGAGGGCGCCAAAGGCGGCATCGAGCTCGAGCCCTTCGCGCCGCCGACGGAGGACGACGGTGAACGCTGACGCCCTGGCGGCCGCCCTGGCCGCGGATCGCGCCCGCGCCGATGCTCGCCTGGAGGGGCTGTTTGGCGCGCGCGAGGCCCCCGCACCGCGCCTCGAGGCCGCCATGCGCCACGGCGTGCTGGTGGGCGGCAAGCGCCTGCGCCCGCTGCTGGTGTATGCCGCCGGTCGCGCCCTGGGGGCCGACGATGCCCACCTCGACGCGCCGGCCGTGGCCATCGAGCTGATCCACGCCTACTCGCTGGTCCACGATGACCTGCCGGCCATGGACGACGACGACCTGCGCCGCGGCCAGCCTACCGTGCACCGCGCCTATGACGAGGCCACCGCGATACTGGCCGGCGACGCCCTGCAGTCGCTGGCCTTCGAGGTGATCGCCGCCAGCGCCCATCCGCGCCTGGCGGCGATGATCGTCACCCTGGCCGAGGCGGCGGGGCGCGATGGCATGGTGGCCGGCCAGGCGCTGGACCTCGCCGCCGTGGGTGGCCATCCCGACGTCGAGGCGCTGGCCACCATGCATGCCCACAAGACCGGGGCGCTGATCCGTGCCGCGGTGCGCCTCGGCGGGCTCGCCGCGGTGGCCGAGGAGGACCCGCGGCTGGCGGCCCTGGAGGCCTATGCCCGGGCCATCGGCCTGGCCTTCCAGATCCATGACGACGTACTCGACGTGATCGGCGATACCGCCACCCTGGGCAAGGCCTCGGGGGCCGACGCCGCCCGCGACAAGCTCACCTACCCCTCCCTGCTGGGGCTGGCGGGCGCCAGGCAGCGGGCCGCGGGATTGGTGGAGGAGGCCGTCGCCGCCCTGGCGCCGCTGGGCGAGGCCGGGCAGCCGCTGGCGGCGCTGGCCCGATACATGATCGAGCGTGACCACTGACACGACAGATGCCCTCATGAAGCTGTTCGATGACATTCCCGTCGAGCGTCCGGCCACGCCGCTGCTCGACACCCTGGATACCCCGGCCGCGCTGCGCGCCATGTCCACCGCGCAGCTGGCCCAGGTGGCCGACGAGCTGCGCGCCTACCTGCTCTACAGCGTGGGCGTCTCCGGGGGGCACTTCGGAGCCGGCCTCGGCGTCGTGGAACTCACCGTGGCCCTGCACCAGGCGCTGGAGACGCCCCATGATCGCCTGGTGTGGGATGTGGGCCACCAGGCCTACCCCCACAAGATCCTCACCGGGCGCCGCGAGGCGATGCCCAACATCCGCCACTACGGCGGCCTGGCCGCCTTCCCGCGGCGCGCCGAGTCGGCGTACGACACCTTCGGGGTCGGCCACTCCAGCACCTCCATCTCGGCGGCGCTGGGCATGGCGCTGGCCGCCCGCAGCCGCGGCGAGCGGCGTCGCGTCTGCGCGGTGATCGGCGACGGCGCCCTGACCGCGGGCATGGCCTTCGAGGCCCTGGCCCACGCCGGCCACGTCGACGCCAACCTGCTGGTGGTGCTCAACGACAACGAGATGTCGATCTCCGAGAACGTCGGCGGCATCGCCAGCTACCTGGCGCGGATCCTGACCAGCAAGCCCTATACCACCATGCGCGAGGGCGGCAAGAAGGTGCTCTCCCACCTGCCCGGGGCGCTGGAGCTGGCGCGGCGCACCGAGGAGCACATGAAGGGCATGGTCAGCCCGGCTACCCTCTTCGAGGAGATGGGCTTCAACTACATCGGCCCCATCGATGGCCACGACCTGCCGCTGCTGGTGCAGACCCTGCGCAACATGCGTGACCTGGAGGGACCGCAGTTCCTCCACGTCAAGACCTGCAAGGGCAAGGGCTTCCTGCCCGCCGAGGCGGACCCCATCGGCTACCACGCCATCACCAAGCTGGAAAAGAACGAGCCGGAGAAGCATGGCGAGACCCCGCCGCCGCTCAGGCCGACTCCTCCGCCGGTGAAGCCGTCCGCCGCGCCGAAGAAGAAGTACTGCAACGTCTTCGGCGACTGGCTGTGCGACATGGCCGCCGCCGACGCGCGCCTGATCGGCATCACCCCGGCGATGCGCGAGGGCTCCGACCTGGTGCGCTTCTCGCAGCAGTACCCCGAGCGCTACTTCGACGTGGCCATCGCCGAACAGCATGCCGTGACCCTCGCCGCCGGCATGGCCTGCGAGTCCATGAAGCCGGTGGTGGCGATCTACTCCACCTTCCTGCAGCGCGGCTACGACCAGCTGATCCACGACGTGGCGGTGCAGGAGCTTGACGTCACCTTCGCCATCGACCGCGCCGGACTGGTGGGCGAGGATGGCCCCACCCACCACGGTGCCCTGGACCTCAGTTACCTGCGCTGCGTGCCCGGCCTGGTGGTACTGGCCCCGGCCGACGAGGCGGAGTGTCGCGCCATGCTCAGCGCCGCCTACCACCACCCCGGCCCCGCCGCGGTGCGATACCCGCGCGGCACCGGCCCCGGGGCCGAGATCCCCGCCCACCTCGAGCCGCTGCCCATCGGCAAGGCCGAGCCGCGCCGCGAAAGCGGCGCCCGGGCCGGACGGCGCATCGCCCTGCTCGCCTTCGGCAGCCTCAACACGCCGGCGGCCGAGGTGGCGGAGCGGCTGGATGCCAGCCACCTCAACATGCGCTCGGTGAAGCCCCTGGATCGCGACGCCGTGCTGGCCGCCGCCGCCGACCACGACCTGCTGGTGACCCTGGAGGAGAACGTGGTGGCCGGCGGTGCCGGCGGCGCGGTGGGTGAGCTGCTGGCCGCCGAGGGCGTGACCGCGCCGCTGCTCCACCTGGGCCTGCCCGACGCCTTCGTGGAGCACGGCAAGCCCGCCGAGCTGCTGGCCGAGTGCGGCCTGGACGCCGACGGCATCGAGGCCGCCATCCGTCGGCGCCTGGCCGGCGACGCCGCGGCGGAGGAGACGCGCTGATGTGGATCGTGGTGCTGATCGGGGCGGGTCTCGGCTGGCTGATCGGCGGGCCCCTGGGCGGGCTCGTCGGCGGCGGGCTCGGCTACTGGCTGGTCACCCGCCTGCGTCGCAGCCTGGTGGGCAAGCTGGCCGCCTCCCAGGCGCAGTTCCTTGAATCGACCTTCGCGGTGATGGGCTGCCTGTGCAAGGCGGATGGCCGGGTCAGCGAGGACGAGCTTGCCGCCTCGCGCGTGCTGTGGGACCGCCTGCGCCTCAACGAGGCCCAGCGCGCCCAGGCCCGCGCCGACTTCAACCGCGGCAAGGCGCCGGACTTCGACCTGGACGCGGAGCTGGCCAGGCTGCGCCCGCTGCTGGGCCCCCAGCCCGCCCTGCGCCAGGTGTTCCTGCAGGTGCAGCTGGCGGCGATCGCCGCCGACGGCCAGCTGCATCCCGCCGAGCGCGAGATGCTGATGCGGGTGGTACGCGGCCTGGGCTGCTCCGAGGCGGAGATCGCCCAGGTCGAGGCGATGCTGCACGGCGGCGCCGGGCAGGCTGCGGGGGGTGCCTCCGGGGGGCTCTCCCTGGCCGATGCCTATCGGGTGCTGGGGGTCGAGCAGGACGCCAGCGATGCCGAGGTCAAGCGCGCCTACCGACGGCTGATGAGCCAGAACCACCCCGACAAGCTGGCCGCCAAGGGGCTGCCCGAGAGCATGCGCGAGGTCGCCCGGGAGCGTACCAGCGAGATCGGCAACGCCTACGAGCGCATCCGCAAGGCACGGGCGGCCTAAGTCACTCCTTGCGCTCGATGTCCACGTCGCTGGCCTGGGTGAAGTCGCCCAGCGCCATCATGTGGCCGAGCTTGCCTGCCTTGGTGGAGAGATACTGCTCGTTGTGGGGGTTGAGGCCGGTGGTCAGCGGCACCCGTTTCACGACCGTGACGCCGGCCTGGGTCAGGGCGTCGACCTTGCGCGGGTTGTTGGTCATCAGGCGCAGTGCGGCGATGCCCAGGTGCTCGAGCATCGGCACGCAGAGGTCGTAGCGGCGCAGGTCGGCGGCGAAGCCCAGCCGCTCGTTGGCCTCCACGGTGTCGGCGCCCTGGTCCTGCAGGTGGTAGGCGCGGATCTTGTTGAGCAGGCCGATACCGCGTCCCTCCTGGCGCAGGTAGAGCAGCACCCCGCGCCCCTCCTCGGCGATGCGCTTGAGCGCCTCCTGCAGCTGGTAGCCGCAGTCGCAGCGCATCGAGAAGAGGGCGTCGCCGGTCAGGCACTCCGAGTGCACCCGCCCCAGCACCGGCTCGCCGTCGGCCACGTCGCCCAGGGTCAGGGCGATATGGTCCTTGCCGGTGGCCTCGTCCTCGAAGCCGTGCATGGTGAAGGTGGCCCAGGGGGTGGGCAGTCGGGAGGCGGCGATGAAGCGAATCGTCACGGGGTACCTCGGTAGCAGGCCGCGGGCGGTGCCGCAGGATGGGCCGACATTCTAGCAGGAAGCCGCCGGCGGCTCACGGGCGCAGCCGCCGCCCGTCGTGATCGGGTACAATGCCGGGCACATTTCCCGTGGATGACCGCCGCATGGAACTCAAGAACGATCGTTTTCTGCGCGCCCTGGCGCGCCAGCCGGTGGACCGCACCCCGGTGTGGATGATGCGCCAGGCCGGACGCTACCTGCCGGAGTACCGCGCCACCCGCGCCGAGGCCGGCAACTTCATGGACCTGTGTCGCAACCACGACCTGGCCTGCGAGGTGACCCTGCAGCCGCTGGAGCGCTACCCGCTGGACGCCGCGATCCTGTTCTCGGATATCCTCACCATCCCCGATGCCATGGGGCTGGGGCTCTATTTCGAGACCGGCGAGGGGCCCAAGTTCCGCAAGCCGGTGCGCACCGCCGAGGAGGTGGCGGCACTCGCCGCTCCGGACGCCGAGCGCGACCTCGGCTACGTGATGCGCGCGGTCTCCACCATCCGCCGCGAGCTGGGCGGCCGGGTGCCGCTAATCGGCTTCTCCGGCAGCCCCTGGACGCTCGCCACCTACATGGTGGAGGGCAGCTCCAGCAAGGACTTCCGCCACGTCAAGACCATGCTCTACGACACGCCCAGCGTGATGCATGACCTGCTCGACACCCTGGCCACGGCGGTGACCGACTACCTCAATGCCCAGATCCGCGCCGGCGCCCAGGCGGTGCAGATCTTCGACACCTGGGGCGGGGCGCTCTCCACGCCTGCCTACCTGGAGTTCTCGCTGCGCTACATGGAGCAGATCGTCGCCGGGCTGATCCGCGAGCACGAGGGGCGCCGCGTGCCGGTGATCCTGTTCACCAAGAACGGCGGCCAGTGGCTCGAGGACATCGCCCTGGCCGGATCCGACGCCGTGGGCCTGGACTGGACCACCGAGCTCGCCGATGCGCGTGCCCGGGTGGGCCACAAGGTGGCGCTGCAGGGCAACCTCGACCCCAACGTGCTGTTCGCCCGCCCCGAGGCGATCCGCGCCGAGGTGGCGCGTATCCTGGAGAGCTACGGCGAGGGGCCGGGCCACGTCTTCAACCTGGGTCACGGCATCAGCCAGTTCACCGACCCGGACCGGGTCACCGCCTTCATGGAGGCGCTGCACGACCTGAGCCCCGCCTACCACCGCAACATCCTCCATGGCTGAAGCGGGCTGGCGAGGGGGCCTTCGCCGCCTGCACGACCGGCGCCGCCTGTGGGCGGCGCTGGCCGTCGTGGCGGCGCTGGTCATCGCCCTGGGCAGCCTGACCCCGGGCGAGGAGATGCCCAGCCACCTGCCCTGGGACAAGCTCAGCCACTTCGTGGGCTACGCCGGCCTCGCCGGGCTGGTCGGCCTGGCAGGCATCCGGCTGCCGCTGGCCCTGCTGATCGCCGCCGGCTACGGCGGCGTGATCGAGTTCGCCCAGCTGTTGGTGCCGGGACGTAGCGGCGGCGACTGGGCCGATATCCTGGCCAACGGCCTCGGCGCCGGGGCCGCCGTGCTGCTGCTGGCCGGCCTGCGCCGTCTCCTCCTCGGCGCCCAGGCCCTTCGGGGCTAGCGGCTTCGCAATCCGCGGCTCGACGCTAGAGGCGTGGCTCGCGGGGTGTCGCTGCCTCGCCAGCGTGAGCCGCCAGGTCCAGCGAGGGCTCCCGGCCACGCTGACGCAGCGGCTCGGCGGGTCGGGTCACCCGGGCACGGCCGACCACCTCGTCCTCGCCGCCCAGCGGGCGTGCCTCGCTGGTCCAGGCGGCCTCGTGGTCGTGCACGGCGGGGCGTCGCTCCCAGGAGCGGGTGATCACCGGCCCGGCGCCGAGCTGGCCAGCGAGGTGGTGAGGCAGCAGCCACAGCTCGGCGACCAGCCGTAGCATCACCGCCGCCAGCAGCCAGAGGCCTGCCCCCAGGGCGAGGTCGGGCCAGGCCGCCTGCCAGGTCGTGGCGGAGAGCCAGGGCGTACGCGGGGCCAGCCACAGCGCCGCGCCGGCGGCGAGGCCGAGCTGCAGCAGCAGGTGGCAGGTGAGCAGGGTGCCGCGGGCGAGGGGGCGGCGGGGAAACAGGAACTGACGCATCGGGGTCCTCCCGGAGACACATCGTGGTGATGAGACGGCCGACCTCCCTGCCGGCTTACCCGAATGCTACCCCAGTTGCGTCCCGGCTGCAGTTCCTGGCGTGTGCCCGCATCGGGTGGTTGACCGCCGTCATGGTGCTTGCCATGGTTGATCCAGAGGCGGCCGGCGCGGCGTCGACCGTCGACCCACCGGTATCAAGGAGTGGCTATGACAACCTATATCGTGGTGGCGGATGCGGCGCGGGCGAGGATCTTCACCCGCGACGCGCTCAAGCTGGTCGAGCAGGACAGCCTGGTGCACGCGGCGAGCCGGCTGCACGAGGGCGACCTGGTGACGGATCGCGGGGCCGACGTGCACGAGTCGACCTCGACCTCGGCGCGCTCGGCCGGCGGCGAGAGCACGGCGCGGGCCCACGAGGAACAGGTGTTCGCCAAGGAGGTGGCCGAGCGCCTCTACCGGGCGCGCACCGACAACAGCATGGAGAAGCTGATCCTGGTGGCGCCGGCACGCTTCCTCGGCCAGCTGCGCGACAAGCTCGACGGCCCCACCGCGAAGCTGGTGATCCACTCCCTGACCAAGGACCTCACCAAGGCGAGCCTCGAGGAGATCCAGGAGGCGGTCAGCGATATGCGCTGAGCGCGCCGTCGCTTCGTTCTCCTCGCGGGCCCGGTCATGATGGCCGGGCCCGCTGTCGTCCGCTGACCGTCGGGCTCAGGGCACCGGCGGCAGGTCGATCTGGTCGCTGCGGGTGACCCCCTCGGTCATCTGCCGGCACAGCTTGAGGAACTCGCGCATGCCGGTGGCGAGGTACTTGTGGCGGTGCCAGATGAAGGTGAACTGGCGGCTCAGGTCCAGCTCCGGGGTGGCGATGGGCACCAGGCTGCCGCGGCGGAAGGCGTCGCGCAGGGCAAGCTTCGAGACGCAACCGATGCCCAGCCCCGACTCCACCGCCCGCTTGATGCCCTCGGTGTGCTCCAGCTCCAGCAGCACGTTGAAGCGCCCGCGCCGGTGGCGTGCCGCCTGCTCCAGGGTCAGGCGCGTGCCGGAGCCCTCCTCGCGCATGATCCACGCCTCGCGCAGCAGGCGGCCTAGCTCCACCTCGCCGGCGCCGGCCAGGGGGTGGCGCGGCGAGCAGAACACCACCAGCTCATCCTCCACCCAGGGCTGGGTGACCACGTCCTCCTCCTCGCACTGCCCCTCGATCAGCCCCAGGTCGAGGCGGTGGTGGCGGACGCTCTCGACGATGGCGCGGGTATTGCGCACCGCCAGGCGCACCCGGCTGCCCGGGTAGCGCTGCATGAAGTCACTGATCAGCAGGGTGGCCAGGTAGTTGCCGATGGTCAGGGTGGCGCCGACGTCCAGCACGCCGATGCCCTGCTGACCGTGGAGCAGCTCCTCCACCTCCTCGGCGCGGTCGAGCAGCGCCACCGCCTTGGGCAGCAGCTGGAAGCCCAGGGCGTTGAGGCGCAGTCGCTTGCCGTGGCGATCCAGCAGCTGGCAATCGAACTGGCGCTCTAGCTCGGCCAGGGCGCTGCTGGCGGCGGACTGGGAGAGCGCCAGGGCGCGGGCGGCCCGCGACACGCTCTCGTGCTGGGCCACCGCCACGAAGACTTCCAGCTGGCGCAGGGTGAAGCGCATGGGCGGCTCTCCAGTGACTTATATCAAGGTTATGGATAAAGGTTATCCATACAATCCATTTAACAGATAACGCCTCCTGGCTTAGAATTCAATGCAAATCTACAAGCCCATTTTATTCTTTTAAAGCATATAGGTCTCTCCGCCAGGAGATCTTTCGCACTCAGAGGAGCCGGCATGAGCAAGTTCGCCCTGGAAGAGGTGCTCAGCGTCCACCACTGGAACGACACCCTGTTCAGCTTCCGCACCACTCGCGAGCGCAGCCTGCGCTTCAAGAACGGCCAATTCGTGATGATCGGCCTGGAGGTGGGGGGCAAGCCGCTGATGCGTGCCTACTCCATCGCCAGCCCCAACTACGAGGATCACCTGGAGTTCTTCAGCATCAAGGTGCAGGACGGCCCCCTCACCTCGCGGCTGCAGCACCTTCAGGTGGGTGACCAGATCATGGTCAGCCGCAAGCCCACCGGCACCCTGGTCACCGACGACCTGCTGCCGGGGCGCAACCTCTACCTGCTCTCCACCGGCACGGGCCTGGCGCCCTTCATGAGCCTGATCCAGGACCCCGAGGTCTACGAGCGCTTCGAGAAGGTGGTGCTGGTGCACGGCGTGCGCAACGTCAGCGAGCTGGCCTACGCCGACTTCATCCAGAAGGAGCTGCCGGCCCACGAGTACCTGGGCGAGGAGATCAGCGAGAAGCTGGTCTACTACCCCACGGTGACCCGCGAGGAATTCCACACCATGGGGCGCCTCACCGACCATATCCGCAGCGGCAAGCTGGCCGAGGATACCGGCCTGCCGGCGCTGGACCCCAAGCAGGATCGCGCCATGATCTGCGGCAGCCCGGCGATGCTGGAGAGCACCAGCGAGCTGCTCGACGAGCTGGGCTTCAAGATCTCGCCGCGCATGGGCGAGCCGGGTGATTACGTGATCGAGCGGGCGTTCGTCGAGAAATAAGCTGGAAGCTTGAAGAGCGCCGCTTCGCGGCTGGAAGCTGGAAGAGAAAACCCCCGTGGTCTAGACCACGGGGGGTTCAGTAGGGAAGAGCTGGCATCACGCTAACTGGCTTCCAGCTTCCAGCTTCCAGCTTTCAGACGGCATCCTTGCCGGTCTCGCCGGTGCGGATGCGGATCACCTGCTCCAGCGGGGTGACGAAGATCTTGCCGTCGCCGATCTTGCCGGTGTTGGCCACGCTGGTGATGGCATCGATCACCTTCTCGGCCATCTCGTCGTCCACGGCGACCTCGAGCTTCACCTTGGGCAGGAAGTCCACTACATACTCGGCACCACGGTAGAGCTCGGTGTGGCCCTTCTGACGGCCGAAGCCCTTCACCTCGGTCACGGTGATACCCTGCACGCCGATCTCCGAGAGGGACTCCCTGACGTCGTCGAGCTTGAAGGGCTTGATGATGGCGGTCACCAGTTTCATGGTCGGTTCCTCGTCGATTCTGGGGCGGGCATGCCGCCGGCGATAGGCGGATTGTCCCTAGGATACACCCCGCCGGCGGGGAAGAAAAAAGGCCCCCTTGCGGGAGCCAAGTGGAGCACGCCAGCTCACTCGTTACGCGTTGCCTTCATTTCTTGGCGACGCTGAACTCGGGGTAGGCCTCCATGCCGCATTCGGTCAGGTCGACGCCCTCGTACTCCTCCTCCTCGCTGACGCGGACGCCCATCACCGCCTTGAGGATGCCCCAGACGATCAGGCTGGCCAGGAAGACCCAGGCGAAGATGCCGACGATGCCGAGGAGCTGGGCGCCGAAGGTGGCGTCGCCGTTGTTCAGCGGCACCGCCAGCAGGCCCCAGATGCCGACCACGCCGTGCACCGAGATGGCGCCCACCGGGTCGTCGATCTTCAGCTTGTCCAGGGCGACGATGGCGGCCACCACGATGGCCCCGCCCACGGCGCCGATCAGTGCCGCACTCAGTGCCGAGGGCGAGAGCGGGTCGGCGGTGATCGCCACCAGGCCGGCCAGGGCGCCGTTGAGGGTCATGGTCAGGTCGGCCTTGCGGAACCACAGCTTGGCGACCACCAGGGCGGCGATCACCCCGCCGGCGGCGGCGGCGTTGGTGTTGACCAGCACCTGGGCCATGTTGTTGGCGGAGGCGACGTCGGAGACCTTCAGCTCGGAGCCGCCGTTGAAGCCGAACCAGCCCATCCACAGGATGAAGGTGCCGAGGGTGGCCAGCGGCAGGTTGGCGCCGGGGATGGCGTAGATGCTGCCGTCCTTGCCGTACTTGCCCTTGCGCGGGCCAAGGACCAGCACGCCGGCCAGGGCCGCGGCCGCACCGGCCATGTGCACGATGCCGGAGCCGGCGTAGTCGGAGAAGCCAGCCGCGGAGAGCCAGCCGCCGCCCCAGGTCCAGTAGCCGGAGACCGGGTAGATCAGGCCGGTCATCACCACCGCGAAGGCGAGGAAGGCCCACAGCTTCATGCGCTCGGCCACCGCCCCGGAGACGATGGACATGGCGGTCGCCACGAACACCACCTGGAAGAAGTAGTCGGCGCGCATGGCGTAGTAAGGGGCGTCGTCGCCGCCAGCCAGCACGGCGTCGATGCCGTTCTCGCTGCCCAGCAGCACGCCGAGGTTGGGCAGGATGCCGCCCTCGGGGCTCGAGTACATCAGGTAGTAGCCCACCAGCAGGTACATGGTGCAGGCGATGGCGAACAGCGCCACGTTCTTGGTGAGGATCTCGGCGGTGTTCTTGGCGCGCACCAGGCCCGCCTCGAGCATGGCGAAGCCGGCGGCCATCCACATCACCAGCACGCCGCAGATCAGGAAGTAGAAGGTATCGAGCGCATAGCTCAGTTCGGTCAGTTCACTCATGGTGGATTCTCCAGTCGGGGAAGCGGCAGTCGGTCATGGCTCAGACGGCATCGGCGCCGCGCTCGCCGGTGCGGATACGGATCACGTCCTCCAGCGGCGTGACGAAGACCTTGCCGTCGCCGATCTTGCCGCTGCCGGCGGCCTCGCAGATGGCGTCGAGCACGCTTTCCAGGCGGCCGTCGTCCACGGCGATCTCGATCTTGACCTTGGGCAGGAAGTCGACGACGTACTCGGCGCCGCGGTAGAGCTCGGTATGGCCCTTCTGGCGGCCGAAGCCCTTGACCTCGGTGACGGTGATGCCCTGCACGCCGTTGTCGGCCAGCGCCTCGCGGACGTCGTCCAGCTTGAAGGGCTTGATGATGGCGGTGATCAGCTTCATGTCCTGTCTCCTCGTGGGGATGGGAGGCAACCCGATGGGGCGGCTGCACTGGCCGATGCGCAGGGCGTGCCAGCGGGAAATAACCTTTCTACTGATCAATGAGTTACGGCGCTTGTCGCCGGAGGGCATGGGGGCGTTCGCATGGCGAGGGCGGCGCGATGCACCGTCCTGGTGCGTCGACCAGGGCGCCGATGCGCCCTGACGGGGCAGGCGCGGTGAGCAGGAGGGCATGCGTCGTGGCCACGCCCCGCGTATCCTGTAGGCATTCATCGACCAACAGGAGATGCGTCATGGTGACCCACGACAGGATCGGCCGCCTGGCCCAGCAGATCGGGGAGCGCCTGCAGGGGGCCTCCCAGGCCCCGGAGGAGATCCAGAAGGGCGTCCAGCAGGTGGTGAAGGGCGCCTTCGACCGCCTGGAGCTGGTCTCGCGAGAGGACTTCGACATCCTCATGGACGTGCTGCAGCGCACCCGCTCTCGGGTGGAGTCGCTGGAGAAGCAGGTCGCCGCCCTCGAGGCACTGGTGGAGGCCCAGGCCGGCGGCAGCGCCGCGGCGGCCGAGGGCGCCGATGCCCCGGCGACGGACGATGCGCAGGAGGGCGCCCAGCGCCAGGGCGGCGACGCCGCCTCTTGAGGTCGCGCCGGGCGACCCGCCGCGCCCTGGACTAGCCTGAGAGCAGTCCATCCGCGAGGGAACGCCCATGACGCTGGCGATCGTGCATACCCGGGCCGGGCTCGGCTTGGAGGCACCCGAGGTGCAGGTGGAAGTACACCTCTCCAACGGCCTGCCCAGCATGACGCTGGTCGGGCTGCCGGAAACGGCGGTGAAGGAGAGCCGTGAGCGGGTGCGCAGCGCCCTGGTCAACGCCGGCTTCGAGTATCCACTGCGGCGCATCACCCTCAACCTGGCGCCCGCCGACCTGCCCAAGGAGGGCGGGCGCTTCGACCTGCCCATCGCCCTGGGGCTGCTGCTCGCCTCCGGCCAACTGCCGCCTGGTTGCCTGGAGGCGACCGAGAGCGTCGGCGAGCTGGCGCTGGACGGTGCCCTGCGCCCCGTGGAGGGGGTGCTGCCGCTGGCCCTGGCTGCGCGGCGCGCCGGTCGTCGGCTGATCGTGCCGCGGGCCAACGCCGACGAGGCGGCCCTGGCCGGGGAGCTCGAGGTGCTGCCCGCCGACCACCTGCTGGAGGTGGTCGCCCACCTGCTGGGCCAGGCCCCCATCGTCCCCTACCGCCTGACGCGCCCGCCCGAGGCCACCCAGCCGTTGCCCGACCTCGCCGAGGTGCGCGGCCAGTTCCAGGCCCGCAGGGCGCTGGAGGTGGCCGCCGCCGGCGCCCACAACCTGCTCTTCGCCGGTCCGCCCGGCACCGGCAAGACCATGCTGGCCAGCCGCCTGCCCGGCATCCTGCCGCCGCTCACCGACGACGAGGCGCTGGAGGTGGCGGCGGTGCGCTCGGTCAGCGGCCTGCCGTTGCGAGCCGAGTGGGGGCGGCGTCCCTTCCGCGCCCCGCACCATACCGCCAGCGCGGTGGCGCTGGTGGGCGGCGGCGCGCGGCCGCGCCCCGGCGAGATCTCCCTGGCCCACCACGGGGTGCTGTTCCTCGACGAGCTGCCGGAGTTCCCGCGCCATGTGCTGGAGGTGATGCGCGAGCCCATGGAGTCCGGGCGCATCCATATCGCCCGGGCCAGCCACGAGCGCCGCTATCCGGCGCGCTTCATGCTGGTCGCCGCCATGAACCCCTGCCCCTGTGGCCACCTGGGCGACCCGCGCCAGGCCTGCCACTGCACCGCGGCGCAGATCCAGCGTTACCAGGCCAGGCTCTCCGGGCCGCTGCTCGACCGCATCGACCTGCAGGTGGAGGTGCCGGCGCTGCCGCCGGAGCAGCTCACCGCCAGCCAGCCCGGGGAAAGCTCCGCGGCGGTGCGCGAGCGGGTGCTGGCCGCACGCGAGCGCCAGCTGGCGCGAGGGGCGCTCAACGCACACCTGGCCGGGCGCGAGCTGGAGGCGGCCTGCGGTCTCTCGGCGGCGGATCGTGCCTGGCTGGCCCAGGTGCTGGAGCGGCTCAAGCTCTCGGCGCGGGCCTACCACAGGGTGCTGCGGGTGGCGCTGACCCTGGCCGATCTCGCCGGGGCGGTGCGCCCCGAGCGCGAGCAGCTGATCGAGGCGGTGGGCTATCGCCAGCTCGATCGACTGCTCAAGGGGTGAGGGGTGAGGAGGACTAGAGTGCCGTGGCGTCCAGGGCGCCCTGCAGGCTCTCCTCCCACAGGGCCTGCTCCTTACCGGGGCGGCGAAGGGTCAGCGTCAGGCGGTAGGGCAAAAGCTCGCGGTCGGAGAGCGACAGACGCGGGCCGGCGGCGACCAGGCGGCTCTCCAGCCGCCACTGGTTGTCGCCCCCCGCGCTCAGGCCATCGCCCCAGTCGAGCACCTGGGGGCCGTCGCCCACCGCCAGCAGGGCGCGCACCAGGCTCTCGCGGAAACGCGCCTCGCCGATGCCGAGCCCGGCGTTGACTTCGGGGTCAGCCAGCAGCAGCACCTGGTCGCCTGCCGGCCGCGGCAGGGTGGGGGCCGCCATCACCCGCTCGGCGGCGCGCTCGCCCAGGTTGAAGAGCGCCTGGCGCACGGGGTCGGGACGTTCCGGGCTGCCGGCGCAGCCGGCGAGCAGGACCAGCGAGGTGAGGGCCAGCAGGCCCGTGAGGCGGGGGAGTGGGTGCTTCATGGTGAGGTCTTCTCCACGGCGGCGCGGGGCGCCAGGGCATCGATGAAGCGGTCCAGGCTGTCGAACAGCGCCTGGCGGATGGGTTCCGCCTCGTTGACCAGATGGTGGCGCGCCTCGGGGTGGAGGTGCACCTCGGCATGGGGGAACTTCTCGCGCAGCACCTCCAGGTTCCACTCCCAGTCCACCGTCAGGTCCTGTTCACCCTGCAGGATCAGGGTCGGCACGGGGTTGGGAGGCAGCGCCAGCAACCGGGGCATCCAGCGGCGCATGGCGCTGACCCAGTCCACCGCCACGCGGTCGGCCTGCAGCGGGTCGCGCTCACGCAGGAAGGCGGCGAATTCGGCATCCGTGGAGTTGTCGCGGAACTTGCGCGGGATGGAGCGCAGGAAGGGGCCCGCCAGCAGGTGCAGCCAGCTCGACTGGCGCCAGCCCCAGGGGCGCACCAGCGGCGCCAGCAGCGCCAGTCCGGCCCAGCGGCCCTCCTCGCCGCGGGTCAGGGCGTCGGTGGCCAGTATCGCCGCCCCGGTGCTCTGGCCGATGCCCAGCCAGGGGTGCGGGGCCAGTTCCTCCTCCTCGAGGTGGCGCTGCAGGGCGTGCAGGCAGCCGGCGTAGTCGTCGAAGTCGTCGATGGAGGCGCGCGGCCCGCTGGAGAGGCCGTGGCCGGGCAGGTCCCAGAGCACCACCCGCCAGCCTCGCTCCAGCAGGTGCTCGAGCAGGTGGCGGTAGAGACCCAGGTGGTCGAAATAGCCGTGCACCACGAAGGCGGTGCCGATGGGCGCGGCGGGGCTCCACACCGAGGCCCACAGGCGGAAGTCGCCGGCCTCCAGGAAGCCCAGGTGCAGCCCCACGTGCTCGGCGAGCAGGGGCGCCAGGCCGTAGTGGCCCAGGTAGCGCTCCAGGTGGTCGCCGGCGGGGAGCTCCTCGGCGGGGTCGATCCGCCGGAAGGGGCCCAGGGCCTGTAGGGGGGTGAAGTCGCTCATCGCATCCTCCGCGCTGCTGCCTCATGCTAGCCCCAAGCGCGACCCGGCACCATGCTCGACGTGCGGGATCCCGGCGGTCGTCTACGCTTTTGGTCGAGTCCCGGTCTCGGCACGGCCTTTCCCGCTTTACATGTGGAACGATTTTCCACAAACTTGGCCCTGCGCAGTCACCCAACCCCTGTTGTCGGCAGCCCGGTGTGCACCCGCCGCCTGCCCCGTTCGAGGAGATCCACCATGACCCAACGTGTCACGCGTCACCGCCTGCAGGTGGCCGCCGAGCTGGACCGTTTCATCACCGAACAGGCGCTGCCGGGCACCGGCATCGAGGCCGAGGCCTTCTGGGCCGGCGTCGACGCCCTCTTCCATGATCTGACCCCGAAGAACCGCGAACTGCTCGCCGAGCGCGACCGCCTGCAGGAGCAGCTCGACACCTGGCACCGCGAGAACCCGGGCCCGGTGCGCGACATGCCCGCCTACCGCGCCTTCCTCGAGGAGATCGGCTACCTGGCCGAGGCGCCGGAGACGGTGACGGTCACCACCGCCAATGTGGATCGCGAGATCGCCGTCCAGGCCGGCCCCCAGCTGGTGGTGCCGGTCA
Organism: Halomonas sp. PBN3; assembly: GCF_000475415.1. Taxonomy (NCBI): domain Bacteria; kingdom Pseudomonadati; phylum Pseudomonadota; class Gammaproteobacteria; order Oceanospirillales; family Halomonadaceae; genus Halomonas; species Halomonas sp. PBN3. Next base: position 29,942 of record NZ_AXCA01000002.1, read on the forward strand.
ACAACGCCCGCTACGCGCTAAACGCCGCCAACGCCCGCTGGGGCAGCCTCTACGACGCCCTCTACGGTACCGATGTCATCTCCGAGGAGGACGGCGCCGAGAAGGGCACGAGCTTCAACCCCAAGCGCGGCGAGAAGGTCATCGCCTATGCCCGTGGCGTGCTGGACCGCGCCGCGCCGCTGGCTACCGGCTCCCACCGCGACGCCGTCAAGTATGCGCTGCGTGACGGCCACCTGGTGGTCACCCTGGAGGGTGGCCGCGAGACCGGCCTCAAGGACGCCGGCAAGCTGGTGGGCTTCAACGGCCCCGCCGAGAGCCCCGAGGCGATCCTGCTCGTCAACCACGGCCTGCACCTGGAGATCCAGATCGACCCGAGCCACCCGATCGGCAAGACCGACCCGGCCGGCGTCAAGGACGTGGTGGTCGAGGCGGCGGTGACCACCATCATGGACTGCGAGGACTCCGTGGCCGCGGTGGATGCCGAGGACAAGGTGGGCGTCTACGCCAGCTGGCTGGGCCTGATGAAGGGCGACCTGACCGAGGAGGTGGAGAAGGGCGGCAAGACCTTCACCCGTCGCCTCAATGCCGACCGTACCTGGCAGAAAAGCGACGGTGGCAGCGTCACCCTGCCGGGCCGCTCGCTGATGTTCGTGCGCAACGTCGGCCACCTGATGACCACCCCGGCGGTGCTCGACGCCGAGGGCAACGAGCTGCCCGAGGGCATCCTCGACGGCATCGTCACCAGCCTGATCGCCCTGCACGACCTGAAGAAGGGCGAGGGCGAGCCACGCAACTCCCGCGAAGGCTCCATGTACATCGTCAAGCCCAAGATGCACGGGCCGAAGGAGGTCGCCTTCTCCAACGAGCTGTTCGGCCGCGTCGAGGACCTGCTGGGCATGGCCCGCGACACCCTCAAGATGGGCATCATGGACGAGGAGCGCCGCACCACGGTCAACCTCAAGGCGTGTATCGCCGAGGCCGCCTCCCGCGTGGTCTTCATCAACACCGGCTTCCTCGACCGCACCGGCGACGAGATGCACACCGCCATGGAAGCGGGCCCGATGATCCGCAAGGGCGACATGAAGGGCGCCGCCTGGATCCAGGCCTACGAGAAGAACAACGTCCAGGTCGGCCTGGCCTGCGGCCTGCGCGGCCGCGCCCAGATCGGCAAGGGCATGTGGGCCATGCCGGACCTGATGGCCGCCATGCTCGAGCAGAAGATCGGCCACCCCAAGGCGGGTGCCAACACCGCCTGGGTGCCCTCGCCCACCGCCGCCACCCTGCACGCCCTGCACTACCACCAGGTGGACGTCGCCGCCATCCAGCGCGAGCTGGAGGGGCAGGGCGAGCCGGACCTCCTGGATGACCTGCTCACCGTGCCGGTGGCCGAGAGCGCCGACTGGAGCGACGACGAGATCCAGCAGGAGCTCGACAACAACTGCCAGGGCATCCTCGGCTACGTGGTGCGCTGGGTCGAGCATGGCGTAGGCTGCTCCAAGGTGCCGGACATCCACGATGTGGGCCTGATGGAGGACCGCGCCACCCTGCGGATCTCCAGCCAGCATATCGCCAACTGGCTGCACCATGGCGTGGTCGACGCCGCCCGCGTCCAGGAGACCCTGCAGCGCATGGCCAAGGTAGTCGACCAGCAGAACGCCGATGACCCGGCCTACACGCCGATGAGTGCCGACTTCGAGGGCTCCAGCGCCTTCCAGGCCGCCAGCGACCTGATCTTCAAGGGCCGCGTGCAGCCCGCCGGCTACACCGAGCCGCTGCTGCACCACTGGCGCGCCGTGCACAAGGCGAAGTAAGGAAAACGACGAAAGGCGTCGGAGCGCGCCCCCGCGGTATAACCGCGGGGGCGCCTTCGTTGGCAGGCTCGACCTTCGGGCACTGTCGGCGTCGGGGCCGATCGGCTAAGGTGTGGGCTTTCCTTCGCCACAGCAGGGAGGCTCGCCATGCCCGTGATGACCGCCGCCGCCATCGAGGACTTCCTCGACGAGGTGTTTCCCCAGCGCTTCGGCACCATCGAGGCCGTCGACCATCTGAGGGCCACCATGAGCCTGGCCATCGACGACGAGCACCTGCGTCCCGGTGCCAGCGTCTCGGGCCCCACCCTGATGGGCCTTGCCGACGTCTGCCTCTACGTGGCGATCCTCGGCGAGATCGGCCCCGAGCCCATGGCGGTCACCAGCGACCTGCACTGCCGCTTCCTGCGCCGCCCTCGCGGCGACCGCGACATCGTCGCCACTGCCCGCATCCTCAAGCTGGGCCGCCGCCTGGCGGTGGGCGAGGTGCAGCTGTTCTCCGCCGGGCAGGAGGAGCCGGTGGCCCTGGTCACGGCCACCTATGCCCTGCCCGACCGCGACGACTGAGACGCCTCAGCGGGCGCGCAGGATGGCCGCGGCCAGGGCCAGCCAGCCGCCGATCATCAGTACCCCGCCCACGGGGGTGACCATCCCCAGCCGCGTGGTGCCGGTTAGCGCCATGGCGTAGAGCGAGCCTGCGAAGAGCACGATGCCGGCCGCCCACAGCGCCATGGCCAGCCGCTGGCCGGCCAGCGGGTGCGCTGCCCGCCAGGCCAGCACCGCCAGCAGCGCCAGGGTGTGCCACGCCTGGTAGCGCACCCCGGTCTCGAAGGCCGCCGCCAGCCGCGGGGCCAGCTGCCCCTCCAGGGCGTGGGCGCCGAAGGCGCCGGCGATCACCACCAGGGCGCCGGAGAGCGCCGCCCCCAGCCACCATCCCCTGTCCTGCATCTCGATCTCCTCATGTCTGCGGGAATCGGTCGCTACCGTACCCCGGGCCGGCCTTAGCGGCTACAATACGCGCCCCCGGTTGATCCACGCCAAGAAAGAGCTGCCCGCGCCATGACCGACTCGCGACACGACGACAAGCCCACCGGCCCCGAGGGCCCGGACGCCCCGCTCCACCGCCGCGGCATCAAGAGCTACGTGCTGCGCGCCGGGCGCATGACCCAGGCCCAGACCCGTGGGCTCGAGGAGGTGTGGCCGCGCCTGGGGCTGAGCCTGGCCGACGGTCGCCAGGACCTCGTCGCCCTGTTCGGCCGCGAGGCCTCGCGGGTGGTGGAGATCGGCTTCGGCATGGGCGCCTCGCTGGTGGAGCAGGCCGAGACCCACCCCGACACCGACTTCATCGGCATCGAGGTGCATGCCCCGGGCGTCGGCAAGCTGCTCGACGAGGCCGACAAGCGCGGCCTCACCAACCTACGCGTCTACCGCGAGGACGCCCTGCGGGTGCTCGAGGAGTGCCTGCCCGAGGCGAGCCTCGACGGCGTGCAGCTCTTCTTCCCCGACCCCTGGCCCAAGAAGAAGCACCACAAGCGGCGCATCGTGCAGCCCGCCTTCGTCGAGCTGGTGCGCACGCGGCTCAAGGTCGGCGGCACCTTCCACCTGGCCACCGACTGGGAGGCCTACGCCGAGTGGATGGCCGAGGTGATGGACGCCGCCCCCGGGTACGCCAACACCGCCGGTCCCGAGACCGCCCCCTATGTGCCGCGCCCGGCGTTCCGTCCGCTGACCAAGTTTGAGGCCCGCGGCGAGAGGCTCGGCCACGGCGTCTGGGACCTGATCTACCGCCGCCTCGACTGAGATCGCGACCGCTTCACGGCCTCTCCGCTGTCAAATGAAAAAGGGTCATGTTTACCGCCGGCTTGCACCAGATATGGGGCTTGCCGGCGGGAAATGGTCTATATATGGTAGGCGAGCCGCGGGTGAACATAGGGCCAGGCACCGACATGATGCATGTCAGTGCAGCCCCGGGAGCACCGCCCTAGGATGAACGGTTCGGCGGCCCTGGCCGCATGGTTACCCTCAGGAGAGCTGTCATGTCCCTGCCGTTGTTGCCCGTACCGTTATCGTCCCTGCCGCGTCCTGCCGCGCCCGCCCGCCTGATTCGCGCCCTCGATCCGCGCGTGCCGGTCGGCCTCAAGCGCCGCCTGGTGGAACCGCTGCTCAACCGCACCTTCGCCGACCCCCTGGCCGAGGGCGAGTTCGACGCCCTGGAGGGGCGCCGCATCACCCTGGCCATCGAGGATCTCGGCATGGCGCTGACCCTCACCCTGGAGGGGGAGCGCCTGGCGGTGTGCAGCGAGCCCGGCGAGGCCACCATTCGCGGCGGCTGGCGGGAGTTCCTCTGCCTGGCCACCCGCCGCGAGGATCCCGACGCGCTGTTCTTCCAGCGCCGGCTGCTGATCGAGGGCGACACCGAACTGGGGCTGATGGTCAAGAACCTGCTCGACGGTCGCGAGGAGGGGCTGGTCCAGGGCCCCTTCGGCGAACTGCTGGTCCGCCTGGAGCGGCTAGCCAACCGAACGAGCTGACTTTTTTCGATTAACGCATTTCTTCCGGAGCCATCCGAATGAGCACTTCCACCAAGGCAGTGAAGTCATCCAACGAGGTGCCCCTGCAGGGGCCGTCCCGCGACATCTGGGACGCCAAGTACCGCCTCAAGGACCGTCACGGCAAGCCCGTGGACCAGGACGTGGCCGCCACCTGGGACCGCGTGGCCCGGGCGCTGGCCGCGGTGGAAGGCAAGCAGGCCGACGCATGGCTGCCGAAGTTCCGCTGGGCGCTGGAGAACGGCGCCATCCCCGCCGGGCGCATCATGTCCAACGCCGGCGCCGAGGCCTACAAGCCGGCGGTGAGCCTGATCAACTGCACGGTGTCGCGCACCATCCGCGACTCCATGCACGATATCCTCGATTCCGTGGTGGACGCCGGCATGACCCTCAAGGCGGGCTGCGGCATCGGCTACGACTTCTCCACCCTGCGCCACAAGGGCGCCTTCGTGTTTGGCGCCGGGGCCGGCACCAACGGCCCGCTGGCGTTCATGGATATCTACGACAAGATGTGCTTCACGGTGGCCTCCGCCGGCGGCCGCCGCGGCGCCCAGATGGGCACCTTCGACGTCGGCCACCCCGACGTGCGCCAGTTCATCGAGGCCAAGCGCGAGGCGGGCCGCCTGCGCCAGTTCAACCTCAGCCTGCTGATCACCGACGAGTTCATGGAGGCGGTCAAGAACGACACCGACTGGCCGCTGGCCTTCCCGCTGCACCCCGGGGAGAAGGATGACGTCGAGCAGAGCGAGCTGATCTACCGCGACTGGCCGGTGGTGGAGGAGGGCTACACCGTCGATGCCGAGGGCCGCGTGGCCTGCCGCATCGTCGAGGTGATCAAGGCCCGCGAGCTGTGGGACACGATCATGCGCTCCACCTACGACTACGCCGAGCCGGGCTTCATCCTGATCGACCAGGTCAATCGGATGAACAACAACTGGTTCTGCGAGGACATCCGCGCCACCAACCCCTGCGGCGAGCAGCCGCTGCCCCCCGAGGGCGCCTGCCTGCTGGGCTCGGTGAACCTGACCCGCTTCGTCATCGACCCCTTCGGCAAGAAGCCGCGCTTCGACTGGGAGCGCTACCGCCAGGTGGTGGCGATCTTCACCCGCATGCTCGACAACGTGGTGGAGATCAGCGGCCTGCCCCTGGAGGGCCAGCGCCGCGAGATCGAGGCCAAGCGCCGCCACGGCATGGGCTTCTTGGGCCTGGGCTCCACCCTGACCATGCTCAAGATCCCCTACGGTTCGCCGGAGTCGCTGGCCTTCACCGAGGAGGTCAGCCGCAACCTGGCCATCGAGGGCTGGAAGCAGGCGCTGGAGCTCTCCCGCGAGAAGGGCATGGCCCCGGCGCTGGCCGAGGACTACGAGATCACCCCGAAGATGCTGCGCGAGCGCCCGGAGCTCAAGAAGGACGGCTACGAGATCGGCGACAAGGTGCCGGGCCGTATCCTGCATGCGCGCTACAGCCGCTACATGCAGAAGGTCGCCGAGGTGGAGCCGGAGCTGGTTGCACAGCTCGCCGAGCATGGCGCGCGCTTCACCCACCACAGCTCCATCGCACCGACCGGGACCATCTCGCTGTCGCTGGGCAACAACGCCTCCAACGGCATCGAGCCCTCCTTCTCGCACCGCTACTTCCGTAACGTGATCCAGTCGGGCAAGAAGACCAAGGAGCAGGTCGAGGTGGTCTCCTTCGAGTTGGCGGCCTATCGCCACTTCATCGCCGCCGATGCCGTGGAGAGCGACCTGCCGGACTACTTCATCACCGCCGACGCGGTGAGCCCCAAGCAGCACGTGGCGGTGCAGGCCGCCGCCCAGGCCTGGGTCGACTCGGCGATCTCCAAGACGGTGAACGTGCCCACCGAGTTCCCCTTCGAGGAGTTCAAGGACCTCTACCTGGACGCCTACGCCAGCAAGCTAAAGGGCTGCACCACCTTCCGCTTCAACCCGGAGGCCTTCCAGGGCGTGCTGGTGCGCGAGGACGACCTCAAGAACACCACCTACGTGTTCGAGCTGGAGAACGGCGAGAGCGTGGAGCTCAAGGGTGACGAGAAGGTCATCTACGACGGCGAGGAGCACAACGCGGCGAACCTCTATGATGCGCTGAAGGAAGGCACTTATGGCAAGTGGTAAGCCACGACCTACTGCGCTCGCCGAGGCGGCGTTGCAGTCTTTCTCGGAATGCTCATTTACGGCTCGTAAACTCCGCTTCCTCGAAATCCTGCGCCTTGCCTCGCCTTCGCTCGTGACGGTCGTCTATGGCCGTCACTCGAGCGTCACCGCACAACTTTCCGGAGGAGCCTCCTGATGGCCGTCGAGATCAATTCCAAGATCGTTTCCTACAGCGTCAAGAAGGCGGTGGAAGAGCCGCCGCTGCCCGAGGAGAACCCGCTCACGGTGCGCATCCCGTCGCGCCCTGAGGGCACCCTGGAGGCCGTGTCGGAGAAGATCTCCTACGTCGGCGCCGAGGGGCGCAAGAAGGTCTACCTGCTGGTCTCCTTCATGCCCGTGGAGGGCGTGCTCAACGGCAAGCGCGTGGTGATCGAGCGTCCGGTGGAGTTCTTCTTCCCCTCCGGCCAGCTCTCCAGCGAGCACCAGTGGATCACCGCCACCATGCGCAGCCTGTCGCTGGCAGCCCGCGGCGGCTACGTCACCCAGGCGGTGGCCGACCTGCGCAAGGTGGCCTGGGACAAGGGCCTGGTGCGCTGCGGCATGAACCGCTGGGGCAAGCCGGTGTTCCATGACTCCGAGGTGGCGGCCATCGCCTGGTCGATCCAGCAGATCCTCTATCGCCGCGGCTTCCTCGACCAGGACGGCAACCAGGTGCCGGTGGAGGAGCTGGTGGCGCGCTACGCCCAGCGCCAGGCCAGCGGCCACCTGTGGACGCCGCCCACCCCCGAGGAGATCGAGCAGGCCGAACGCAAGGCCGAGGAGGCCGCCCATGCCAAGGGTGACGGCCCCACCGTGGTGGGCCACTGCCCCGAGTGCAACGGCGAGCTGATCATGATGGACGGCTGCCCCACCTGCTACTCCGGCTGCGGCTGGTCAAAGTGCGGTTAAGCGTCGGGCGCTAACACGCCAGGGCCGCCAACGCATCGCCCCGGGTCACGAGAGTGGCCCGGGGCGATGGCGTTCGGGGGCTCAGCCGCGCAGCTCGATGGTCGCGAAGTGGGGGCGCAGCCGGCGCACCAGGGTCTCCAGCGCCTCCCGGGGTGGGGCGTCCTCGACGGCGTCGCGGTAGGCCGGGTCCAGGCAGCGCTCCAGGCGGGCGAGCTGGATGGCATAGCGGCGCACCCCGCAGTCGGCCAGGGCGGCCAGCAGCCCCTCGATGGCGTCCCACTCCCCCGGGGCGGCGCGCCGCGCCGGCCCCATGCTGCTCGCCGTCTCGCAGTAGCCGCAGGCCAGCGGACAGCCCTGCAGGTAGACCACCGCCGCGCGCCGGCCCGGGAAGGCGTGGTCATTCCGGGCTTCGAAGCTGGCGATGGGCAGGCGGATCGTCGCCGGCGCGGGCACCAGGGGGATCGCCATGGCGTTCACCCCAGGCCGGCGGCCCGGCTGTGGTCCATGCCGGGGCGGCCGTGCCAGTAGCCGTCGCAGATCTCGGCGTCGACCAGGCTGAGTGGGTCGGCGGCGGGCAGCTCGCCGCGGCGGGCGGCATCGAAGGCCGCGACCACCTCCCCCATGCCCTCGGGACGCGGGCTGAGTCGCGCCACGCCGACACCCATCCCGGCCATGGCCGGCAGCTCGTGGCGTAGGTCCTGGCAGGCGCCGGAGAGGGTCTGGATGCCGTTCAGGGTGAAGACCTGCTGGTCCTCCTGGGAGCGCAGGGCCAGCCCCTCCGGGTGCTTCTGGCAGACGAACTGGCAGCGATCCTTGGGCTTCTGGTAGCGCCGTGCGGTGAAGCAGCGCGATGACCAGGCCAGCGGCAGGTGCCCGTAGGCGAACACCTCGCAGGGGGCGTCGAGCCCCTGCTCGCGGCAGTCCTCAAGCAGCCGGGCCAGGTCGTCCTTCGACATCTCCACCGGCGCCTGCCAGCGCCGCATGCCGGCCCGGGTCAGCACCGCGAGCGTGGCCGGGTTGTAGAGGTTGAGCGCGGCACCGGCCACGAAGGGGCGCCCCGCCGCCGATAGGCGCTGCAGGGCGCTCTGGTCGTTGGCCTCCACCAGGAACTCGCCGTTGTCGCACAGCTTGCGCAGGTCGCGCAGGTCGGCCTCGGACTCGATCAGGGTCTGGCTCGAGAGCACCACCTGCTTGCCGCTCTGGGAAAGCTCGCGGCCGATACCCAGCCAGTCGTCGAGCTTCATGTCCCGCCGCCGTGAGCAGACCGACTCGCCCAGGTGGACGATCTCCACCGGCCAGTCGGCGGCCTCGCGATAGAAGTTGGCGTAGTGTTCGCGGGTCCAGTAGAAGAGCACCGGGCCGAGCGACAGCTGGAGCGTGGGGGTAGCGGACATGGGCTCTCTCCTATTTCCAGCGGCGCTCGTAGGCGCCCAGGGTGGTGGTGCTGCCTTCGGAGACCTCGCCGAGGCCGGTCATCCAGGCGGGTTCGGTGTGGAAGCGGCCCGGGGCGCGCTCCAGGCGATCCAGGGCCTGGCGCCAGATGCCGGCGACCTTTGATACATAGGCCGGGCTGCGCTGGCGACCCTCGATCTTGACGGCCGCGATGCCCAGTTCCTTGAGCTCCGGCAGCAGCTCCAGGGTGTTCAGGCTGGTGGGCTCCTCGATGGCGTGGTAGGTCTCGCCGCCCACCTCGAAGCGCCCCTTGCACAGGGTGGGGTAGCCGGCGTTCTCGCCCTCACCGTAGCGGTCGATCAGCACGCCGTTGAGGCGTGACTCCAGGCCCTCCGGGGTCTCCTCCCAGCGCACATGGGCCGCCGGCGAGCAGACGCCGCGGGTGTTGGGCGATTCACCGGTGAGATACGACGACAGGTAGCAGCGCCCCTCGGCCATGATGCACAGGCTGCCGAAGGCGAAGACCTCGAGCTCCACGGGGCTCTGCTTGGCCAGGTCGCGCACCTGGGTGATGGAGAGCACCCGGGGCAGCACGGCGCGCTTGATGCCGAACTGGTCGTGATAGAAGCGCAGCGCCTCGTGGCTGGTGGCCGAGCCCTGTACCGAGAGATGGCGGGCGAGGTCGGGGTGGCGGCGGGCGGCGTAATCGAGCAGCCCCATGTCGGCCATGATCAGGGCATCGACGCCGAGATCCGCGGCCTGGTCCACGGCGCGGGTCCACATCGCCCAGCCATCCGGCTGCGGATAGGTGTTGATGGCGCAGAACACCCGCTTGCCGCGGGCGTGGGCGTAGTCGATGCCCTCCCGGGCACGCTTGTCGGTGAAGTTGAGCCCGGCGAACTGGCGGGCGTTGGTCGTATTCTGGAAGCCGAAGTAGACGGCATCGGCCCCTTCATCCACGGCACGTTTCAGGGCGGGCAGGTTGCCGGCGGGGCAGACGAGCTCCATGGTGAGCCTCCTGTGGTGGGAATCCCGACCATGCTAGTCGACTACCCTTCGCGGCCTTTTGACTCGGGTCATTGCGGGCCGGAATCCTCGCCGCAAGCGGCTCCTGGCAAGGGAGCGCTTGCCCAACCGGTTCATGGCGGTGGGGTGCCAGAGGCCCCTCGGCGGCCCGCCTCCTTTGCATCCAGCGCCTGATGCAGGTCCGCGAGCAGGTCCTCGACCTCCTCCAGGCCTACCGACAGCCGCAGCATGCCGTCGCCGATGCCGCGTCGTGCCCGCTCCTCCGGCGTCAGGTCGGCATGGGATGTGGCGCAGGGCTGTGAGACCAGGCTCTCGACGCCGCCGAGGCTGGGTGTCAGGGCGAAGAGGGAGAGGCGGTCGGCAACCCTGGCCGCCGCCTCTCGACCGCCAGACAGCTCGAGCGTCAGCATGCCGCCGAAGCCCGACATCTGTCGGCAGGCCAGGTCGTGGCCGGGGTGCGAGGCCAGACCGGGGTAAAGTACTCGCTCAAGTGCGGGATGCGACTGCAATGCTTCGGCAATGGCATGTGCCGAGGCGTTGTGGCGCTGCATACGCAGGGGCAGGGTGCGCAGGCTACGCGAGAGCAGGGAAGCCGCCTGGGGCGACAGCGCCGTGCCTAGGTTCTGGCGCCAGTGCCACAGCGGCGCCAGAACCTCGGCACTTCCCATCACGGTGTCGGCGGTGAGGTCGCTGTGCCCGCCCAGATACTTGGTCGCGCTGTGGACCACCAGGTCGGCGCCCAGCGCCAGCGGCCGCTGGTTGATCGGCGTGGCGAAGGTGCCGTCCACCGCCACCAGGGCGCCGTGGTGATGGGCCTGCTCGGCCACCGCCGCGATATCGATCAGGCGTAGCGTCGGGTTGGTGGGGGTCTCGAGATAGACCAGCCCGACGCCGGATGCCAGAAGTTGCTCCAGTATCTCGGGTTCATAACCATCGAGTAGATGGGTATTGATACCCAGCGCCGGCAGCTGCTGTTCGAGCAGGCTCAGAGTGCCACCATAGACCTCCCCCAGGCAGGCGATACCCCGACGACCATGAGCGAGGAGCAGGGTGCTGATGGCTCCCATGCCGGAAGTGAATGCCCAGGCGGCTTCGGCCTCTTCCAGTGCCGCCAACGTCTCCTCCAGGGCGTAGAGCGTCGGGTTATGGCCGTATCGGGTATAGAGGGGGGCCTGCCGCCGCCCTTCGGTCACCTCGAGCAGGGCGGAGGTATCCGGAAAGGTGAAGGTGGTGGTGTCGTAGATCGGCATATGCGGGCTGCCGAAGGTGTCCCGCTGCCGCTGGCCATGGATGGCACGAGTGGCGGGACCGAAGTGTGGCGATTGGGACATAGTGGACCTCCGAACGGACTTTCCTTCACGCTAGCCTCTTTTTGCAATCTATTCATTTGTTTTCAATGGCTTATTTTTTCATCCGGCTGCTTGTGGTTCGTATATTCAGTCGCTTTCTCGGCTAACTTGATCGTGGTCAGAGGTATAGCCATCACGCCTGGCAGGAAGGCGGGTTCACGCCTAAGATAGTGATCAATTACTATCTTTAGAGGCTCGAGCATGTCCGAACGCCAGCATCTCCCCGCCGACGAGCGCCGGGAACGCACTGTGGAAGCCGTCATCGAGCTTTGCGGCCGTGAGGAACCCGCCACCCTGACCACCGGGCGCATCGCCCGTCGCATGGGGGTCACCCAGGGGGCGCTGTTTCGCCACTTTTCGAGCAAGGAGGCGATCTGGGAGGCATCGGTGGCCTGGATCGCCGAGCGAGTCATGGCGAGGGTCGCTGCCGCCGCCGAGGGCATCGAGGATCCCCTGGAAGCGCTCGAGGCGATGTTCCTGGCGCATGTGATGTTCATCGCCGAGCACCCAGGGGTGCCGCGGCTGCTGATGGGCCAGCTGCAGCACCCACGGCCTACCGCTGCCAGTCGCCTGGTGCGCGAGCTGCTGGAGCGCTATCGGCGGCGACTGCTGAGCCTGCTCGTCGAGGCCGAGCGTCGAGGGCAGCTGCGCTCTGGCCTCGACCTGGACACGGCGGCAACCCAGTTCATCGGCTGCGTTCAGGGACTGATGCTGCAGTCGCTGATCGCCGCCGACGTGGCAGGCATCGTCGACCGGGCGCCGGCGGCCTTCGATCTCTATCGACACGGCATTCGCGCGGATGCGGGAGGTGACGCATGAGACCCTGGACACGGCGACTGGGGCGGGGCTTGGCGGTGCTGATCGGCGTCGCCGTGGGTGTGGCGCTGCTGGTCTTCTTCGTGGCCAACCGTCAGTCCCCCGAGCGCGAGGAGGAGGCGTCGGCCTCCGCCACTCCGGTCAGGTTCGTCGAGATTCGTCCCCTGGAGCTGCGCCTGGAGGCGCGCGGCCACGGCGTGGCGCGCCCCGCCGAGACCTGGCAGGCGACAGCCAACGTGGCGGGGCGGGTCGTCGAGCGTCACCCGGAACTGGAGAGCGGCACCCTGCTGCCCGAGGGCACCCTGCTGGTGGCCCTGGATCCCAGCCGCTATGAGCTGGCCATCGCCGAGGCCGAGGCGGAGCTCGCCAGCCTGGCCGGCGAGCTGGCTCAGCTCGAGGCCGAGGAAAAGAACACCCGTCGCCTGCTGGGGCTGGAGCAACAGGCACTTGCCCTGGCCGAGCAGGAGCTGACACGCATCGAGCGCCTGGCGGCCAGCGGTTCAGTCTCCAGCTCACGACGCGACGAGCAGCGCCGCAGCACCCTGGGTCAGCGTCAGGCGGTCGCCTCGCTGGAGAACAGCCTGGCACTGCTGCCCACGCGGCGCGAGGTACTCGAGGCGCAGCGCGAGCGGGCCGCGGTGCGCCTGGCCCAGGCCCGGGAGGACCTCGCCGATACGCGTTTCGAGGCTCCCTACGACCTGCGCCTGGCCGATGTCGAGGTGGAGTTGCACCAGTTCGTCGGCACCGGGCAGCGGCTTTTCCAAGCCGAGAGCCTGGCCGCTGCCGAGGTGGAGGCCCATATCCCCATCGCCATGATGCGCCGCCTGCTGGCCGCGGCCATGCCGGCGGGAGCCAGCGACGCGGCACCGGTCCTGGCCGAGGGGCTGGACCTGGCGGAGCGGCTGGACTTCCCGGCGGTGCAGGCCGACCTCTTCCTGGCCGGCGCCGAGGGTGTGGGCTGGGCGGGGGAGCTGGTACGCGTGGCCAGCGGCCTGGATCCCGCCACCCGCACCGTGCGTGCCGTGGTGCGGGTCGAGCACCCCTATCGCGATGCCCGGCCGCCGGATCACCCGCCGCTGCAGCGCGACATGTACGTGCGCACGCGGCTCAGCGCGTCCAGCCCCGAGCCTCGCCTGGTGATACCGGCCAGTGCGGTGCATCAGGGTGAGGTGTGGCTGGTGGATGCCGAGGCACGCCTCGAGCGGCGCGCGGTGAGCGTGGCCTTCGAGCAAGGCAACCTGGCGGTGATCACGGACGGCCTCAGGCCCGGCGAGCAGTTGGTGGTCGATGACCTGCCCGCGGCGATCGCCGGGATGGCCCTCGACCCGCGTCGCGACGAGGCCCTGGAGGCGCGAGTCGCCGAGCAGGCGCTGGGCCAGGGACATGAGGAAGCGCGACCATGATCCGCTGGTTCGCCGCCCACCCCACCGCCGCCAACCTGCTGTTGGTACTGCTGCTCGCCGCCGGCCTCTTCACCGCCCCGTCGCTCAAGCGCGAGACCTTCCCCGACTACCGCCCGGTGGAGGTGAGCGTCGAGGCGGTCTACCGCGGGGCCAGCGCCGCCGACGTGGAGGATGCCATCTGCCGCCGCCTGCATGAGGCGGTGAAGGGGGTGGAGTTCCTCGACGAGTTCGTCTGTGTGGCCCAGGACAACCTGGCCAGCGCCACCGCTACCATGCAGGCCGGCGGGGATCCCCTGCGCTTTCTCGGCGAGATCGACACCGAGGTCTCCGCCATCACCGAGCTGCCGGCGCGGGCGGACCCACCGGTGGTGCGTGAGCTGCACCGCAGCGACGCGGTGGCGGCGGTCGCGGTGTCGGCTGACATGCCCGCCGGCCAGCTCGAGGAGTACGCCCTGCGCCTGGAAGAGCGCATCATGGCGCTGCCCGGTGTGGCGGACGTGGCGATCCACGGCATGTCCCAGCGCCAGTGGCAGGTGGAGGTGCCCAGCGAGGTGCTCGGCCAGCACGGCCTCTCGGCCCGCGAGCTGGCGCGGCGGATCTCGGCTCAGAGCCTGGACCTGCCGCTGGGCACCCTGGAGACCCCGGAGCGCGAACTCCTGCTGCGCTTCACCGACCAGCGCCGCTCGCTGGAGGAGCTGTCGCGCCTGGTGGTGATCTCCGACCCGGCCGGCGGCGAGCTGACCCTGGGTGACATTGCCCGCCTGAGCGAGGCCGGTGAACGCGAGGAGGAGAAGCTTCGTTTCAACGGCGAACCGGCGCTGGTGCTGGAGGTCAGCAAGAGCCTGCGCGACGACTCCCTGACAGTGAAGGAGCGCCTCGAGGGGCTGATCGAGGAAGAGCGCCGCCGCTTCGATAATGGCATCACGCTGACCCTGACCCAGGACATGACCAGCATCGTGCGCGATCGCCTGCAGATGCTGGTGGGCAACGGTGTCATGGGGCTGGCACTGGTGGTGCTGGTGATGAGCCTGTTCTTCCGCCCGCGCCTGGCGCTGTGGGCGGTGCTTGGGCTGCCCGCGGCCTTCATGGGGGCCTTCCTGGTCATGGGGCTCGCCGGCCTCTCGCTGAACATGATCACCCTGGTGGCGCTGCTGATGGCCATTGGCATCGTCATGGACGACGCCATCGTGATCACCGACAACATCGCCGCCCACGCCGGGGAGAACGCCACACCACTGGAGGCGGTGGTGGCGGGGACTCGACAGGTACTGCCCGGGGTGCTGTCGTCGTTCCTGACCACTGCAGCGGTGTTCGTGCCGCTCTCCTTCCTGGCCGGCGAGCTGGGGGCGGTGCTGGAGGTGCTGCCGGTGGTGCTGATCGCCGCACTGGCGGCGAGCCTTGTCGAGGCGTTCTGGATCCTGCCTCACCATCTCAAGGGAAGTCTCAAGGGCAGCGTGGCGCACCTGCAGCAGGGCCATGATTCCCGTTTTCGCACCACCTTCGACCGCGGCTTCGAGCGCTTCCGCGAGGGGGTGGGGCGGCTGGCCGATCGGGCGATCCGCTTCCGCCATCTGGTGCTGGGGGCGGTGCTGGCCGTGATGCTGGCCTCCGTCGGCTTCATGGCCGGCGGCCACGTCGGCAGCGAGGCGATGCCCGACATCGACGGCGACGTGCTGGAGGCGCGCATCCTGATGCCCCAGGGTACACCGCTCGAGCGCACCGAGGCGGTGGCCGAGCGCATCGAGACGGCGATGCGCGAGCTCGATGAACGCCATTCGCCCGGGCAGCCGGGGGGCGCGGCGCTGGTCGAGGCCATCCAGGTGCGTTTCAATCACAACCTCAGCGCCCGGGAGGCGGGGCCCCATGTGGCCACGGTCAGTGTCGACCTGCTCACCGCCGAGCGGCGCACCATGACCCTGGATGCGCTGACCGCCGAGTGGCGGGAAGCGATCGGCGAGATCGCGGGGGTGCAGCGCCTGATCATCCAGGAGCCGGGATTCGGCCCCGCCGGGGTGCCCGTGGAGGTGCGCCTGGCCGGCGAGGACCTAGCAGCCATGAAGGCGGCGGCACGGGAGCTTGCCACGCGCCTCGAGGGCTATTCGGCGGTCTACAACGTCATGGATGATCAGCGCCTGGGCAAGCCCCAACGCGCCTACTCGCTGGCCTCGGGTGCCCACGGCCTGGGGCTCAGCGCCGAGGAGGTGGCGAGCCAGCTGCGCGCCGGCCTGCTTGGTGAGATCGCCGATACCCAGCGCATCGGCGAGCAGGAGATCGAGGTGCTGGTGCGCCAGGCCGAGGCCGACCGCGACGGTCTCGATGACCTGGCTGACCAGACCCTGCTGCTCCCCGACGGCAGCCGGGTGCCGCTCTCGGTGGTGACCGAGGTGGCGGAACGCCGCGACTGGGCGCGCATCACCCGCATCGACGGGCGGCGCACCGTCACCGTGGAGGCCAACGTGGACGCCCGCCAGGCCAGTGGCCAGGCCATCGTCGACGACCTCGTCGGCAGCGGCTGGCTGGCCGACTTCGAGGCGCGCCATCCCGAGGTGACGGTCACCTTCGAGGGGCAGGTGGCCAGCTCCGCCGAGACCGGCGGCTCCATCGCCCGCGGCCTGCTGATCGGCCTGGTAGGGATCTTCGTGATTCTCTCCTTCCAGTTCCGCAGTTACGTGGAGCCACTGATCGTCATGCTCTCGATACCGCTGGCCTTTATCGGCGCCATCTGGGGGCACGTGATCATGGGCTACTACCTCTCGATGCCCTCGCTGATCGGCGCGGCGTCGCTGGCCGGCATCGTGGTCAACAACGCCATCCTGCTGATCCATTTCATCAAGACCCACCGGGAACGGGGGGCTGGATGCGGCAGCGGCCGCGGGGCAAGCCAGCCGCGACCGGCTGCGCGCCATCCTGATCTCCTCCACCACCACCATCGCCGGCCTCGCGCCGCTGCTGGCTGAGACCAGCAGCCAGGCGGATGCCATCAAGCCGCTGGTGATCGCCGTGGTGTTCGGCCTGCTCAGCGCTACCCTGCTGGTACTGCTGGTGATCCCGGCGCTCTACGTGCTGTTCGACGACTGGGGCTGGGCCCGGGGGACGCAGCACGGCAGTGATGGCTGATGCCGGCGGGCTGCCAGCCGACCTACTCCTGCGTGGCTACTGGCAGGGATAGGTCGGTGGTGGACATGGTGGATAACAAGGAAAGGTTATCGCTGCAGGACATAGGTGCCCGGGGCATCGCTGATGGGTGCGTAGCTCTCGCCGCCCATCGCCGGAGGGTCCACCTGCTCCTTGGAGGAGCGCTCCACCAGCCACTCCTGCCAGACCGGCCACCAGGAGCCCTGGTGGGTCGGTGTCATCTGCTGCCAGGTGTCCGGATCAACGTAGCTCTGCTTCTCGTAGCGGGTTTCGACCTGATAGGTGCGTCTGGGGTGCCCGATTTCGCTGACGATGCCGGCATTGTGGCCGCCGCTGGTGAGCAGGAAGGTGACCTCATCGGTGTCGGTGAGCAGATGGATCTTGTAGACCGAGCGCCACGGCGCGACGTGGTCGCTGCTGGTGGCCACGGAGAAGATCGGCACCGCGATGTCGGTGATGGCGATGGGGCGGTCACCGACGATATAGCGCCCGGATGCCAGGTCGTTGTTGAGATAGAGCCGACGCAGATACTGCGAGTGCATCAGATAGGGCATGCGCGTCACATCGGCGTTCCAGGCCATCAGGGGGTGCATGGGCTGACGCTCGCCGAGCATGTATTCGCGTACCATACGCGACCAGATCAGGTCGTTGGAGCGCAGCAGCTGGAAGGCGCCGGCCATCTGATAGCCGTCCAGGTAGCCGCGCTCCTGCATCATGCTCTCGAGGTAGTCGACCTCGCTTTCGCTGATGAACAGCGATAGCTCGCCGGCCTCGGTGAAGTCGACCTGGGCGGCCAGCAGGGTGAGCGAGGCCAGTCGGTTGTCGTCATCCCGAGCCATGGTGGCGGCCTGAATCGTCAGCAGCGTGCCACCCAGGCAGTAGCCCACCGCATGGATCTTGCGCTCCGGCAGGATCGAGGAGACCACGTCTATCGCCGCTTCGGGCCCCAGGCGGCGGTAGCTGCCCATGCTCAGTTCGCGATCCTCCGAATCCACATTGCGCCAGGAGATCATGAACACCGTATGGCCCTGATCCAGCAAGTAGCGCACCAGGGATTTTTCCGGGGTCAGGTCGAGGATGTAATACTTCATGATCCAGGCCGGCACGATAAGCACCGGCTCCGCGAAGACCTTGTTGGTGGTCGGGGTGTACTGGATCAGCTCGATCAGGTGGTTGCGGTAGACCACCTTGCCCGGGGTGGTGGCGAGATTCTCGCCGACCTTGAACGCCTCGCTGCCCACCGGGGGTTGGCCGGTCATCTGCCGCTCCCAATCCTCGCAGAAGTTCTCCCAGCCGCGCACGAAGTTCATGCCGCCCTGCTCCAGGGTGGTATCGATCACCTCGGGGTTGAGCCAGGGGAAGTTGGAGGGCGACCAGCGATCGAGGATCTGCCGGCCGATGAAGGAGACCACGTTCTCGGTGCTTCGCGACAGGCCGTCGATATTGGTCGTGGCGCTCTCCCACCACTCCTGCTGCAGCAGAAAGGATTGGTAGATCACGTGGTAAGGCCAGCGAGACCAGGCGTCGCCGGCAAAACGCGTGTCCTGTAGCGTTGGCGCGATACAGGGCGGCGTGTCCGGGGCCATGTTGGCCTGGCGGATATATCGCAACAGGTATTCAAGCTTGAACCCCGCCTCCTCGGCCAGCGCCAGCTGCTTGCCGGGCGACATGGCGAGATGGGCGAGCCACTCGTAGATCACCGTGGCCACGCCGGCGGGGGTGATGCCCTGGGTCAAGGCGGCCATATGGGCCTTGAAGGTGCGGTCCAGCATGCCGGGGGCGTAGTGGCTGGAGGGCCGTGAGGTTGGTCGAAGCGGTTGATTCATGGCGATGCATACTCCTTATTGGCCGGCCTCAGGAGCAAGGCAGCGCTTGCACAAGCGGATGTCTTCTCCATGCTGCCAGATAATCCACCTTAGTTCGAATCTTGAGATGGAGTGCCGATGTCGAGCCCCACGCCCCGGGCCAGTGCTTCAATCTCGGCGTAGTGGCGCCGATACTCGCTCGAATCGAGCGGTGCGTAGTTGAGGTTCTTCATCGCGCTGGAGAGGGCGGTGAAGTAGTCGCGAATGGCGTCCTTGTCGTCGAAGGAGTACGCCGCGGCGAGCAGCGAATGGATCAGTGCCAGGCTGCGCCGCTGACGTTCCGGGGAGGTGCTGCCATCCACCGCATCGAAGGCGTCCTGCTGCAGATAGACCAGATCGAGGAAGGCGGCCTTGTGGTAGGTGAGGAAGTCGTCGATGGTGATGCCCTCGTCGCCGGTGACCTGCATCATCTGGTTGACATCCTCTCCGTCGTGCAGCAGCTGCAGCAGTTCGTCGATGCGCCCCGGCCACTCGGCACCCAGCCGTTCGGCGATGGCGGGCTCGAGTTCGGCGCGGTAGCGCGACCAGGAGAGCAGCGGGTCCACCGCCGGATAGAAGCGCTTGTAGGCGCGCTCCGAGGAGAGGCCGAGAAACGCCTTGACGGTGCTCAGGGTCGCCTGGGTCACCGGCTCCTCGAAGTTGCCGCCGGCAGGGGAGACGGTGCCGATCAGGGTCAGGCTGCCGCTGTCGCCGGCGTTGTTGCGAATCACCCCGGCGCGCTCGTAGACGCTGCGAATCGCCGAGTCCAGGTAGGCGGGGTAGGCCTCCTCGCCGGGAATCTCCTCCATGCGTCCGGAGGTCTCGCGCATCGCCTGGGCCCAGCGCGAGGTGGAGTCGGCGATCAGCAGCACGTCAAGCCCCATCTGGCGGTAGTATTCGCCGAGGGTGATGCCGGTGTAGATGGAGGCTTCCCGGGCGGCCACCGGCATCGAGGAGGTGTTGCAGATGATCACGGTGCGGTCCATCAGCGAGCCGCCGGTGGTCGGGTCGCTGAGTCGCGGGAACTCGGTGATGGTCTCCACCACCTCGCCGGCCCGCTCGCCACAGGCGACGATGATCACGATATCCACGGTGGAGTAGCGGGCGATGAGGTTCTGCAGCACCGTCTTGCCGGCGCCGAAGGGGCCGGGAATGCAGGCGGTGCCGCCGGTGGCGATGGGGAAGAAGGTGTCGATCACCCGAATGCTGGTGTCCAGGGGGCGGTCGGGATAGAGCCGCTCGCTGGCGTGGCTGTCGAGCAGGCGTTTCGGCAGCGGCGTGCGCACCGGCCAGCGCTGGGCCAGGGTGACCTGGCGCTCGGCGCCCGTTTCATCCACCAGCCGCGCCACCGGCACGTCCACGGCGAAGCTGCCCTCCTGAATCCAGCCGACCTCCTGCTCGCCCCGGAGGTCGAAGGGCACCATGATGCGATGGGTGAAACGCCCCTCCTGCACGGTGCCGAGGGTGTCGCCGGCGTGTAGTTTGGCGCCCATGCGCACCCGGGGCGAGAAGGACCACTTGATGGTCGTGTCCAGCGCCGCCAGGTGCATCCCCCGGGGCAGAAAGAAACCCGACTGCAGGGCGATCTGCTCCAGGGGGTTCTGCAGGCCGTCGTAGATCTGGCCGAGCAGGCCGGGGCCGAGGGTGACGGAAAGCATCTCGCCGGTCTGCTCCACCGCGTCGCCCACGGCGATGCCGCCGGTATCCTCGAAGACCTGGACATCCGCCCGCTGGCCCTGCACCCGCAGCACCTCGCCCTTGAGGCGGATATCGCGCGCCTCCTCGCCGCGAGCGGGGCGGATATAGACCACCTCGTTCTTCATCAGTCCCTGGGAGCGCTCGGTGGTCTCGATGACCACGATATCGTCCTGGACGTTGATGACGCGGCACTCCCCTCCAGCGCCTTGAGGAACAGGGGCGTCCTGCGACATAGCGGCGTTCTTTCCCGTCGTGGTAGCCATAACGCGTCACTCTCCTGAAAAAAGCGTCCCGTAGTCGCCGAGCCCACGCTCGATATCCGCCCGTAGGCGACGCTCTGCCGCCTCGGCGTTGTAGCGCTGCCAGGCGGCGATTAGGCGCCAGCGCAGCCAGTAGATGACGACCTCGCGAAAGTCGAAGCGATCATGGCGGCGCGCCCGCTCGAGCCGACGCCAGTTCTCCTCGAGCAGCAGCCGTTCCAGCTCCCGGGGGCGATCGTGCTGCAGATGCTCCCGGGCCTCGGCGAGCCAGGGGAAGACTGGCCCCACGCCGAACAGCGGCGCCTGCCAATGGGCGCTGATATGCGCCAGATGCGGGCCGAATCCCCAGCTCTCGCCCAGGGCCGGGGCGGGATCGTCCCGCCGGCGCAGGGCCGCCACCAGGGTGCGCTGTTCGAGCAGGGCCTCGATGAGGTCGCCCACGCCGTGCTCCGCCAATTGCGGCGCCGCCTGCCGATAGCGCCGGATAAGGGTATCGGGGGAGACGTCCAGGCCCAGATGCTGCCAGTCGAGCAGGGTGTCCAGCGACCGCAGGCTGTCGCGATGAGCATCGCTCAGGGTCTCGAGACGATGCGCCAGGCGGATCGCCGAGATCGGCAGGGGCTCGCGCCCGAAGGGCGTGGCGGGCAGTGCCGGCAGGCTGGCGAGCAGGTCGACGTACCGATGGCGCTCTAACATGGCTACTTGATGATGCCTTCGAGCATGGCGCGAAAGCGCGGCTGCAAATGTGCCAATAGAAGCTCCGCCACCGCCTCGTCGCTGATGTCGAGCTCCATCTCGTGCTCGTGCAGGCGGATGCGCAGGCCGCTTTCCTGCTCGCCGATGGAGAAGCGCACCCCCTCGCGCAGCATCTCCCGGGCCTGGGCGACCACGAACCAGGAGAGCGTGCCCTCCTCGAGCTCTTCGGGGCGGCGCCGCAGCTCCTCCAGCCCCAGTACGTCCCGGGGAAGCATTACCTCCACGTCACTCTCCGCCTCCAGCGGCGTGTCGTTGCGGGTGCGGGCGGCGAGCTCGAGGATCAGGCGCTGCAGCAGGTCTTCCTGGGACAGGGCCTGACCCACCAGCCGGCGCAGATGGTCGCGAAAGCGGTGGGTCAGGGTGGTCTGCATCTCCAGCACGCTGTCCCGGGCCGCGACCCGCAGCGCCTCCTTGGCAGAGGTCTCCAGGCGCGCGGCCTCCTCCCGGGCCTGCTCGCGCAGCGCCTGGGCGTCCCGCTCCGCCTGCTCGACCATCCAGGTGGCGCGCTTCTCCGCATCGGCGACGATGCGCCGCGCCTCCTCCCGCCCCTGCTCCACGCCCTCGCTGCGCAGCCGCTCGATCAGCGCCTCGACGCCGAAGGAGGCGCCCTGAAGGGGTGTTTCCCGGTCGCTCATCACCTTGTCTCCGTGTTACTGCAGGGGGATGTCGCCGCCGATCACCAGGGCGAAGATGAAGGCGAACACCCCGAACCCCTCGACGATGGCCGCCGGCGCGATGGAGAGCCCGAAGATCTCCGGCTTGCTCTTGGCGCTGTTGATCGCCGAGGCGCAGCAGCTGCCCTGATAGACCGCGCTTAACAGCAGCGCCACCCCGGCGAGGAGGCCCACGGAGAACAGCCCCGCCGAGGTGGCCTCGGTGACCGGGCGTTGCAGGCTGAACATTACCACGATGCCGTAGATGCTCTGGGAGGAGGGCATCGCCGAGAGCCCGATGAAGCGCCCGTGGCCGGTCTCGGTCTCGAGCAGGGCGCCGATGGCCGCCTGGCCGGCGATGGCGCAGCCGATGATGCTGCCGATGGCGCCCAGGGCCATGGGCCCGTACAGGCCCGCCCAGCCCAGGGCGATGATCAGTTGCTCCATGGCGTGGTCTCCGTTGTCGCGAATGCCGTGAAGGGGTATCCCTCGTCCGAGATGCCCCAGTGATAGAACTCGATAAGATTGAGCCGCAGCCCGTGCACCACGCCGCTGACCACCGCCAGCACGAAGTTCAGCGCGTGGCCGACGATCAGGATCAGCGCGTAGAGCAGGATACCCAGGCCCGGAAAGGCCGCCGCCGCGTCTGCGGCAAGCTGGTTGAAGGTGACCGCCAGCGAGGCGCTGGCAAGCCCCAGGGCGAACAGGCGCAGGTAGCTCAGCACGTCGCCGAAGGCTCGGGTCACGTCGGTCAGGGCGTAGAGGCCACCACCGGCGCGTTGGAGCAGATCCAGCGGCCCGCGCACCGGGCGGGTGTCGGAGAAGAGGGCGACGGCGATAAGCCCCAGGGCGAGGGCGACGCCGCCGCCGGTGATACCGTAATAGAGCATCACCCCGGCCAGCAGGACGACGATCCAGCCCAGCGGCGCCAGCATCGCGGCCTGCCCGCGCCGATGCCAGGCGACGGTGGCGTTGGCAACGATCAGGTGCGCCAGGCCGATGCCGATCGCCAGCCGCATCATCTGGGCGAAGTCGTTGACATCGAGCAGCCTGAGTCGCGCGAGCCAGCCGTCCGCTGGCGGGCTCCAGCCGAAATAGCTGCCGGCGAGCACGCCGTAGGCGAAGGCACAGCCCGCCAGGGCGAAGCCCAGGTTGCGCACGCGCGTGCCGGCGCGGCTGCGGGTGAGACGCTTCGAGAAGAACAGCACCGCGCCGAGCAGCAGCAGCGCGTAGCCGGCGTCGGCGAGGATCATGGCGAAGAACAGCGCAAAGGAGAAGAAGATCACCCGGGAGGGGTCCCAGTTGCGATAGCCGGGCATCTGGTAGAAGCGCACGATCTCCGCACCGCCGGCGGTGCGCTCGTCGTTGTCGAGCAGGGTCGGCGGCTGGTCCTCGGGAGCCACCGGCTCGTCGAGCAGGGCGAGCCCGCGCCGCTCGGCGAGGGCTCGAACGTCCTCGATCGCCCGCTCGGGCACCCAGCCCTGCACGGCGAAGATCGCCTTGCTGTCGCGGGTGAGGCGCTGCGCTTCACTCAGGCTCGCCGCGTCCTCCACCCGGGCCTGATGGCGATGCAGCAGGTGGATCCAGCGGGTCAGCGCCTCGCGCTCGGCGACCCGCTCGTCGAGGCGCACCACCAGGCGCTGTAGCTCCTCCTGCAGACGCCGGCGCGGCACGCTGCCGGTATGGGTGCGCGGCACCGGCAGGGCGTCCACCGTGGGCTCCTCCCGAGCGATCACCGCGATGTAGCGGTTGCGGTTGTCACGATGCACCTCCTGCCAGGGCAGGGTGACCTCCGCAAGCTGGCGCGCCTTGTAGTGGGGAACCTCGTAGAACCACAGCCGATGGTTGGCGAGGCTCTCCAGAGGCGGGAACTCGAAGTCGCCCCAGGGCTCGAGATCCTTGAGACGCCGTCGGGTAAAGTCGATGCTGTCCTCCAGGTCCCGGGTCTGGCGCTGGTTCTCCAGGGCGCGCGTGACGATGGCCTGATGGTCGAAGTCGGGGTCGCTGGGCACCTGATGACGCTTGACCGGACAGTCGAGCAGATAGGCCAGCGCCTTGCGGGTGTCGCTGGCCGTCCCCCCGGCGGGGGCATCCGGCTTTTCCGTCCTCAGGTCGATCAGGTGCATGACGCCGAGACGCTGCAAGTCGCGCAGCGTGTCCTGCTTGTCGCCGCGACGGCCCAGCAGCGTCACCCGGCGCAGTGCCACGATGCTCATAATTGCGCTCCCTGGGCCTGCTTGCGCTTGGCGAGCTTGGCGCGTACCACCGCCGAGCGCTCGCCGTCGGCGAGATGAATGCGGATGCGGCGAATGTTCTCCCGGGTGCGCGGAATCAATACCTTGTCGAACAGGTTGACCCGCTGGGTGACCCGCTTGACCGCTCGCTCCAGGCGCCGCAGCCGCTCCTGCTCCACCTGCAGGCGCACCGTCAGCGCCAGGGCGTCGTGCAGGGCCTCGCGATAGCGATCCAGCCAGTGGGGCGTGGTCAGCGCCGAATAGTCGGCGACGTCGATGTCGACGTTCTCGAGGACCGGCAGGTGCACGCCGAGCAGGTTGTGCTCGCGCAGCCGCACGGCCGTCACTCGGGCCAGGCCTTGAAACTGCAGGGTATCGTCACCGGCCATGGGCAGCCGGTCGCGCACCCCGGCCACCAGGGCGTCCAGCTCGGCCTCGCTGGCGTGCAGCGTCTCCCGGGCGTGCAAACGCTCGGCGATCAGCTGACGGCGCTTGAGGTCCAGGGACGGCAGCAGGCGCTGAAACTGCTTGAGCCGGGACTGTTCCCGGTGCAGGGCCGTCTTGTTAAGAGAGAGTCGTGCCACCTCGGTTCCTTATCCCCTGATTGCCTTATCCTGCGGCGTTCTGATCTTGGACCGGCGCTTCAGCCAGCGCTCGCACTATCGGCCTGCGAGGTAGTAGCTCCGGTGCCTCCGGCGGGCTCCTGCTTCTTGACGGGAAAGTACTTGTCGATCAGGTGTTGTTTCATGATCAGCTCCCGGGGTTCGAAGCATTCGGCGAGGGTCTCCCAGGCGAGGTCCAGGGCGCGTTCCAGGGGCAGGGAGACCGATACGTCCATGAAGCGCGTCTCGAACAGTTCGCCGAAGCGCAGCAGCCGCTCGTCGAAGGCGGAGAGTTCGAAGGCCATGGCGCGCTTCTGCTGGGCGTCCTGGGCGCCGGCATAGAGGCGGATCATGGTGTTCATCAGCGCGCCGTGGTCCTCCCGGGTGCTCTCGCCGATCACGTGCTGCTTGAGCCGGGAGAGAGAGCCGAAGGGGTCGATCCGGCCGTCGCGCAGATAGAACTGGCCCTCGGTGATGTAGCCGGTGTTGTCCGGCACCGGGTGGGTGATGTCATCGCCGGGCATGGTGGTGACGCTGAGCACCGTCACCGAGCCGGCGCCGTGAAAGTCGCAGGCCTTCTCGTAGCGCCGCGCCAGCTGGGAGTAGAGGTCGCCCATATGGCCGCGATTGGACGGCACCCGCTCCATGCTGATGCCGACCTCCTTCAGGGCGTCGGCGTAGGCGGTCATGTCGGTGAGCAGCACCAGCACCCGCTTGCCCTCCTCCACGGCGAAGCGCTCCGCCACCGCCAGGGCCATGTCCGGCACCAGCAGGCGCTCCACCACCGAGTCCGAGGCCAGGTTGGTGAACATCACCGTATGGGCGAACACCCCGGCATCGAGAAAGCGCTGCCGGAAGTAGTGGTAGTCGTCGAAGATCAACCCCATGCCGCCGAACACCACCACATCGGCATCGGCGTGGATGGCGATGCGGGCAAGCAAAGCGTTGTAGGGCTCGCCGGCCACCGAGAAGATGGGGATCTTCTGGCTCTCCACCAGGGTGTTGAAGACGTCGATCATCGGCACGTCGGTGCGGATCATGCGGCTCGGCATCACCCGACGCATGGGATTCACCGAGGGCCCGCCGATCTCCACCCGGCGATCCTCATCCAGGGCCGGGCCACGGTCCATGGGTTCGCCGAGGCTGTTGAAGGCGCGCCCCAGCACGTTCTGGGAACAGGTGACCTGCATAGGGTGGCCGAGGAAGCGGATCGACGCCCGAGTGGTCAGCCCGGCGGTGCCGCCGAAGACCTGCAGCGAGACGACGTCGTCATCGATGCGAATCACCTGGGCGAGCACCGTCTCGCCGTCGGCCTTGCGTAGGCTGGCGAGATCGCGGAAACGTGCCGGCGCTGGCCGGTCGCCGGTGGCAGGCACCCGCACCCGCACGATGCCGCCGACGATGCTGAGGATGTTGCGATAGTGACTGAGCGGTTGTGCCATGCCGGGCCGGCCTCTCCATGCTAGAGGGGATTGTCTCGGCATGACTCGGATAGCGCTGCCGGAGACAAGGTGTCATTCGTCAAGGGGTGGTGCTTGTTTGCACATTTTCTACTAGTTTGCTAACGAGGATGCCCTTCGATTCAGCAAAGTGTCAATGAGATGTCCTCCCCGGGTCGATCCGCCGCCAGGGCACGGCGCAGGGTGTCCAGGCGGTCCCGCTGCCACCGATCATGGTCGTGCAGGAAATCGGTGCCAAACCGGCGAGCCTCCTGGGGAGAAAGAGTTTCCGCGAAGCGGCGGATGTCCAGGTCCTCCAGCGGGAAACGCTGGTGCAACGAGATCCACGCCGAGCCGTCGCGAAGCTTCAGGGCCGGGTTGAGCGCGTAGTGGCCACGTTTCAGGCGCAGGAACAGCTTGCGGTTGTAGCGATCCTCGCGCCGGATCTCGTTCTTGGACAGGATGCTCGAGAGATACTGCCGGCGCTTGCGGCGCGGCGGCAGGACCCGGTCGGGAAGCCGGGCCACCCAGGCCTCGATATCCTGGGCGGTGTAGCCCTGGTGCCATACCATGGCCGGGCCGAGATGGCGATAGAACATGGCCTGAAGCAGCTCGAGAAGGAAGGTCTCCATCAGTCGGCGATCGAGCTTTACCAGGCGGCCGTCGACCTGCACGCCAAGGCTCGCTGGCGCCAGCAGGGGATAGAGAGCGGCCAGGCGCTGGCGGGCGAAGGCGTCGTCGAGCATCGCCTGCTCCAGGGCGAAGTGCAGGGCGGTGAAGCCGTTGTTGGCGGTCAGCGTCGGGTCGGCGCCCCGCTCGATCAGCTGCTCCACCAGGGCGGCGTTGCCCAGTCGCGCCGCGATCATCAGGGGGGTGAGGCCGAAACGCGTGCGATGATCCACGCCGTAGCGCTGGGTATCCCGGAACACCGCCGTGGGATGCTTCATCTCATAGCTCATGAAATGGTTACGGTGGAGCTGGCGCACCGCTCTGCTCTCGGTGTCCAGGGCGGGCTTGAAGCCGGCTTCGGCAAGGGCGTTCAGGGTGGGGCGGTGATGATGCAGCAGAGCGTATTCGAAGACCTCGAGACGCTCCTTCTTGCCGCCTTCGGCGAGGACCCGATCGCGTAGCGCCTCGAAGCCGACGCGATCCAGCACCGTCCAGGGCACCGGCTGTTCCTCCAGTATTCGCTCGCGAATTGCCTGGGCCTGCTCGTCCTTGCCCTGGAGCTCGAGGCGTCTGGCCTCGTGCTGCCAGTCCTCGAGGGAGGAGTCATCCTGTTCCAGCTGGAGTTCGCCTTCGAGACTCTCTACCTGCAGAAGTTTCAGCACCGGATGGTCGAGCCGCGTCTCCACCAGGTAGACATGGCGCACCGCCCGGGTCACCGCCACGTAGAGGGCATTGATGAAGAACTTGTAGATCTCCAGCGATTTATCGTGCTTGTCCTTGGCGCGGCGGTAGCTGAGCTCCTCACGCTCAAGCGCCTCGGGGTCCACGCCCCTGGCGATCGCCTGGAACATCTCCGCATCGTCGCTGATCACGTTGTAGAGGATGACGCTGTCGTATTCGAGCCCCTTGGCCTCCTGTATCGAGAAGACCAGGGGGGTGCGGAACCAGCGCCGCGCCTCTGCCTTCTGTTCAGGGTGCAGCACCACCACCGCGAAGCGCGTGGAGCGGGCGGTGCGGCTGTCGAGCTCGCGCTTGAGTGTTTCCCGGTTCTCCAGCAGCTGTACCTGTCCCGACTGCTCGACGGCGCTGCGCACCAGATAGTTGCTCTCGCGATCCACCGAGCCGAAGCGCGCATGCTTGAGCTTGAGGATGCGGTTGGCCAGTGCCGTGACCAGCGGCGCGTTGCGATAGTTGGCGTGCAGGATGCGCACCACCTCGCCGTGACCGGTCAGGCCGCGCTCGTGAAAGAACAGCGACTTGACGCTGGCCCAGGAGAAGAAGTTGGGGTGGACGATCTGGTTGGCGTCGCCGCTGAGCAGGAACTGGCCGGGCTCACGCAGGGTATTCAGGATCAGGTAGAGCTGAACATTGGTGATATCCTGCACCTCGTCGACTACCACGAAGTCGTAACTGGGCCGCACCAGGGCGAGGTGCTCGTGGGCGACCAGGTTGGGGTCATAGAGCCCTTGCTCATCGAGAAAGGCGAGGTAGCGCTCGAAGAGGTCATAGACCCGGGGCCGCTCGGTCTCGGAGAAGATCGACTGCTTGACGCCGAGTTCCAGGTACTCCTCCCGCGATCGCCAGCCGCTCTCGGTCACCGGCCCGGTGATCACGCCGCGGATCTCCTCGTAGAGCTGGTGCGGATCGCTCAGGCCGCTGCCCTGGCGGTGGCGCTGGAACCAGGCCTGGAAGTCGCGGGTCTCGACCTGTCGGCCCTGCGGCACCTGGATGCTCTCCAGCAGCTCCTGGAACGACAGGAAATCCACCGACTGATCCGGGTTGTCGTAGCCGTGGGCGTAGTAGAGATCCCGGGCGCTGGTCACCAGATAGGAGGAGAGGCTGACATAGAGGACCTCGCCGATGGCCTCCTTGAGCTTCTCGAGAATCAGCGCCGTCTTGCCGCTGCCGGCGGAGCCGACCACCACCAGCGGCGGTGGGGAGGCGAAGATGGCCTCCTGCTCGTCGTCGAAGGTCAGGATCTTGTCGAGCAGGTGGAAACGCTCGCGGGTCGGATGCAGGTAGCCCAGGGGCTCGACGTCTGCCTCTTCCGGGGTGTCAATGCGCGGAATCTTGTTCTCGTCGATCACCGCGTCGCCGGCCAGGAAGCGCGAGCGCTCGTAGGCGTGGTTGCGCAGGTATTCGAGTATCAGGCAGCAGGTCTCGCCCGCGTGCCGGTAAAGCGAGAATAGTATCCGGTCGCGCTTGTTGAGCCGTGCCCGATAGAGATTGTCGCCGATCTTGCGGACATCGGCCTGCCGGAAGTTGTCCGCCTCCAGGGCGGCGCGCAGCTTCTGGAAACCGGGAATCGATTCCGCGTCTAGATCGCTATAGAGCAAGACTCGCATGGGGGAAGGGACCGTGTTCGTTTGGCGTATTCGCCAAGAGGTTGAGGCTTCCTGCCGTACAGGAGCTGATCGCTGCAAAGGATGATTGTTGCAGAGGGCGGGTCAGGGATCAAAGCAGGGCAGCCGCTACCCAGATGGCTCCCAGTCGATCAGCGCCCAGCGCATGGGCGCGCCTCCCGCGGCGGCACGCCGGGAGTCGGCGCGGTACCAGGCCTCGAGCCGCGCGGTTTCCTCGGCGCTCAGCTCGCCCAGCGACCAGGCCACGCGCTGGGCGAACTCGTCGAAATCCCGGGTGCCGGCCAGGCGGCTGGGAACCTCGATATGGCTTAGACGCGGATGAATGCCCTGGGCATGCAGCAGATTGACGGTGTAGATGTAGTCGGGCGCGGACGCCCGCCGACGCCCCAGCAGCGACGCGAGTTCGGCATCGAGGAAGTGGCCGCCGACCAGCTGGGTCATGTAGACCCGCTGGCGGGCATGGGCATTGAGCTTGGCGAGGGCGTCCTGCAGGTCGGCCACCATGCCGGAGCGCGAGGCCACCACGATGTCGCACGTGGGAACGTCGTGCCAGTCGTCCTCCCAGGCACGCAGCAGAGGCGTGACGTTGTCGAGTCCGAGACGGCTGGCATGGTGCTCAAGCTGCTCGAGCATCCCCGGGCTGTAATCCATGCCGATGACCTCTTCGAGTCGATCGGCCAGCAACAGGCCGATGGTGCCGGGGCCGCAGCCAACATCCAGCAGGCTGCGGCAGCCGGTCAAGTCCATGCGCGAGATGAAGGTCTCGGCGTAAGCGCCGCCAAGCGGCTTGCGCCCGAGTGACTCGGCGCGGGCATCCCAGGCGCTGGGCGGCTTGGGCCGGCGCTGTGATTGCGCCATGTGCTGGCGATAGAGCGCGGCAAAATCGATGTCGTCGATGGTCATGGGCAATGCTCAATAAACGTCTTCACGATAGCGCCCCTGGGCCTTGAGCGTCGCCACATCCATGCCTAGCGGCGCGATGACCTCGTTCAGCGCCGCCATGACGCTTACGGCCATGTCTCGGCCGCCGCAGACCAGGATCTGCGCGCCCTTCTCGTCAGCCGGCGTAGTTCCGGGCCATTCGCGATGAGCCTGTCCTGCACATAGGCGCGCTCGTCGACGCGAGAAAAGGTTGCGTTCAGCCTCGTCAGCCGCCGGTCCGCCAGATAGGTGTTGAGTTCCGGCTCATAGAGGAAGTCGGACTGCGGATTGCGGCCACCCCAGTAGAGGTGCATGGGGTGATGCGCCTTGTTGTGGCGGATGAAGCCGGCCAGCGGCCCGATGCCGGTACCCGCACCGATCAGCACCACCGGCGCCTTGCCGGAGGCGGGACGGAAATCCGGGTTGGGCTGGATGAAGGCGTCGATAGTATCGCCCACCGGCAGCGCATGCAGAAAGTTCGAGCACAGGCCGCCGGGATGCTGGCGCACGCAGATCTCCAGCATGCCATCCTTCGAGGCCGAGGCCAGGGAGTAGACATCATGGATTGACC